>CAXTSK010000304.1:0-6703 GCA_964246655.1 uncultured Pyrinomonadaceae bacterium | reverse complement strand
CCGCCCCGGGCCGGCGGGCGCGCGCGGCGCCCCAATCGCGCGGCGCGCCGCCGCCGAAGGCCGCGACCACCGCGCGCCGCTCAGCCCCGGCCGCGGCGCGCGTGCCGCTTACGAGCGCGTCCGCGCACACGCCGCGCGCCTCACGCGCGACCGCCCGCTCGCCGACGACATCGAGCGCGTCGCGTTGGCCCTGCGCCGCGGCGAGTTCGACGTGTGAGGGGCCGGGTTGTTGCTCACCTTGAAATTGATGCTGCTTGAAATTTCACCACAGAGACACAGAGACACAGCTTGTTGAGATAAAGACACCAGGTTGCGTCTCTGTGGTGAACTGCCTTTAACTCCTCGCAGGCGGGAGGAAGAAGATGTCACAAGCAACGACGACAGTCGAACGCTCCCCCGAGGCGGGGACGAACCTGCTCGGCGAGCGTCTGGGCGTGCGCCCGCGGCTCGACTCGGTGGACTTCGTGCGCGGCGTCGTGATGGTCGTCATGACGCTCGACCACGTGCGCGACTTCTTCCACGCTTACGCGAAAGCCTTCGCTGCTCTTCCTCTTGATTTGTAGTGAGCAGTGAGCAGTGAGCAGTAAAAGCAGAGGGCAGCCGAATCGTTCCGGCTGCCTTCAACTTTTCTAACTTCCTACTGCTCACTGCTCACCGCTCACTGCTCAGTGTTTCACGCCTTCTTCTTCGCCTGCTGCTTCGGCTGCGGGGCGCCGCCGGTGTCGAGGTTGACGGGGGCGGGGTAGCCTTTGCCGCGCAGGGCGGCGATGTCGATGACGACCTCCTTCTTCCCCTTGATGGTGTAGGTAATGTGGTCGCTCTTCTCCTTCTCCTTCTCCTTGCCCTTGGCGGGCGTCGGCGTCGGGCTCGCGTCGCCGGCCGGGTTGCCCTGCGCGTCGCGCGCCATCGCCTGGAGCGCCTGCGTGACCTGCGCGCGCTCCTGCTCGCTCAAGTCCTCCGGCTTCACGCCGAAGGCTTCGAGCACGCGACGCAAGTTCTCTTCCGTGTTCGTGCCCTTGTCGTACACGTCGCGGTAGATGTGGAGTTTGCCGTCCTCGACCACGATGGTTTCATAACGCAATTCGACGGGGACGGGCGAGCTTAGCTTGACCTGCTTCGTCTCCTCTTTGCTCTTTGCGTAGTTGGTCACGTCCTCGGGCGTGAGCTGCCCGCCGCCTAAAGACGCGAGCACGACCGAGAAGTCCTGCACCTGCGGGTTCGTCAGACCGACGCAGCCGTGCGAGGCGAAGCCGCCGAGCTTGGCCGGCGCCTTACCGCCGTGGATGAGCGAGGGCAGGCCGATAGGAATCTTGACGGGGCCGAGCGGGTTATCTTTACTACCGGCCTCGACCTTCTTGCCGGGCTCGAACTTGCCCTTGACCCAGGGCTCGTCGGGCGGCGTCCACGTCGGGTTGAAGATGATCGTGTCGGCCTTCCTCAAACCTTGCGGCAGCGGGAACTCCGGGTAGCCGATGCCGACCTTGTACGTCTTCAACAGCTTGCCGTTCTGGAACACGTCCATGCGATAGGCGGGAGCGTTGACGACGACGCGCGTATCGTCAGGCACGGAGTTCGGCTTCGCGTCGAGCGCCGCGGCGCCGCCCGCCCAGCGCTCGCTGACGAAGGAGTTGAAGGCGGCGGCCTTCTCCGCCCCGATGACCGACTGAATCTTCTCGGAGGCGCGCTTCGTCGCCGCGGCCGTGGTGCCTGTGCCTTCTTCGTCGAGGCTCGCGCGCTCCTCGCCCGCGACCTTGCGTAGGGCTTCGACCTGCTCGTCCGTCAGTTGCAGCTTCGACTTCAGCTCGCCCGCGAACGCCTCGTCGGCGAACATCGCGTCGAGCACGGGCAGCGTCACCGGCAGGCTCGCCGCCGTCGCCGTCGAAGCACCGCTCGGCGACGGCGAAGCCTTGGCCGCGGGCGAAGCGGAGGGCGTCGGCGTAGTCGGCGCGGCCGTGTTCGTCGGCGCGGTCGTCGTGCAGCCCGAGGCCGCCAGTAGTACCAACGCCGCGACGAGCGCCAGCGGCGACTTCCAAGTCATCTTCAACACTTCGATGCCCATCTTTTTTTAAGACTCCTCGAACCGAGACTTCCGCACGCCTTTAATAAGGAGAGAGTACAGGCGCAAACACTTCCGCCAACACGTGGCAACTCCCGTTCCCGCACGCGACTCCCCACACTTTCCCCAAAAATTCGGCTTTGCCGTTGTAGACGCGCACCGTTTACGGACGAAAGGCATACAGAAAAGCTGTCATGTGAAAGGCGATTCAACACAGAGACACGGAGACACAGCTTCGAACTTATAGCTCAACAAGCTGTGTTTCCGTGTCTCCGTGTTGAACTACCTTCCGCACTTACTGCCCACGCAGCAGCGGGTAAGGGTTGATGTTCTCGCCCGTCCAGAAGTGTTTGATGTCGGCGACGCGGTAGACCTGGAAGTGGAGGTGTGTGTTGCCGGGGGTGGCGTTGCCCGTGTCGCCGACGTATCCGACGGTCTCGCCACGGCGTGCGACGTGCCCTTCGGCGAGACCGTCGGCGTAGCGTTCGAGGTGCGCGTAGTAGAGGACGTAGTGCTCGTCGGCTGCGGCGAGTTGGTAGAACGTGATGCCGCCCTTCGCGCTGTTGAAGAGCTTGACGATGCGGCCGTCGGTCGCGGCCAGCACGGGCGTCCCGCGCGGCGCGACGATGTCGATGGCGTCGTGGACGCGCCCCTCGCTGCGCGAGTCCTTGAAGGTGTCCTGCAACTGCTCGGGCTTGACGCCCTCGACCGGGATGAGCAGGCGCATCGACGCGAGCGCCGCCGCCGGGTCGCCCGGCAGACCTTGCGCCTGTGGCGACGCGCCGGGCGAAGCCGCGGGCGTCGGACTCGGACTCGGACTCGGCGAGGGCGAGGCTTCGGGCGTCGGCGTCGGACTCGTGCTCGCCGCGGGGGTTGGCAGGCGCTCCACGTCCTGCGACGGCGGGCGCAGGGGCGTCGCGGGCTGCGCCCAGTATTGATAACTCAGATACCAGACGAGCGCCGCGACCGCGCCGAACAACAGGGCCGCGATCAGGAGCACGCGCGTGCGCGGGCCGATTGCCATCGTGTGCCTTCCGTTCCGTAGGGAGTTTCTGCCTGCGCCGGAAGCTTATTGAAGTCGCCGCCGTGTGCGCAAGCCCGGCGGCGCAAGGGGTGGCGCGCGGGCGCGGTTTTCTGCTATTACATTCCTGCAATAACGCAGTCCGTAAAACCCACACGAGCAGCCGTCGCCGAGCCGCCGCCGTCCACGCCAGGGAGGGCGACGCGGCCCGCCGGCCGCAGGAGGAGTAAGTCAGTGTCAGACATTTTCGACGAACGCCGAAGGGGTTTGGAGGAGGAGTACTTTCGCCGCAAGGACAAGGAGTCGCTCCAACGCCTGCGCGAGGTGATCAAGGAGCAGGCGGGCCAGCACAGCGCCGACCCGGTCACGATGGACTGCCCGCGCTGCACGGGCAGGCTCCACGCAGAGACCTACGACGAGGTCAACATTGACCGCTGCGACACCTGCGGCGGCATCTGGCTCGACGCGGGCGAGCTCGAACAGATCATCAGCACCGAGAGCGGCTCTGGCCGCTGGTTCCACGCCCTCTGGCCCGGCCGGACGAACGAGTGAAAAGCAGTAGACAGTAGTCAGTAGACAGTAGTCAGTAGCGCTCCGCGTCGCGGTCGTTGAGGATGACAGACGTAGGGTTCGAGCGACGAGGGTTTCTTCTACTGACTACTGTCTACTGTCTACTTTCTTATGAGACAGCAGACGATGACGGCGCTCGTGACGGGCGCGTCGGGCGGCATCGGCGAGGAGTTGGCGCGGCTGTTCGCGGCCGACGGGCACGACCTCGTCCTCGTCGCGCGCAGCCGCGACAAGCTCGCGCGGCTGGCCGAGGAGTTAAAGGAGAAGCACGGCGTCGAGGCTCGTGTGCTCGCCGCAGACCTCGCGCGCGACGAGGCGCCGCGGGAAATCTTCGACGAGCTGCAAGGCGCGGGAGTCTCGGTCGATGCGCTCGTCAACAACGCGGGCGTCGGCAGCTACGGGCCGTTCGCCGAGACGGACTTGAAGTCGGAATTGGGGCTGCTCCAGGTCAACGTCGTCGCGCTCACGCACCTGACGAAGCTCTTCCTGCCGGGGATGCTCGCGCGGCGGCGCGGCTACGTGATGAACGTCGCCTCGACCGCGGCGTTCCAGCCGGGGCCGCTGATGGCTGTCTACTACGCTTCGAAGGCTTACGTGCTCTCCTTCTCCGAGGCGCTCACGAACGAGTGTGAGGGGACGGGAGTCGTCGTCTCGGCGCTCTGCCCCGGCCCGACCGAGACGGGCTTCGTCGCCGCCGTGGGGATGGCCGAGTCGAAGCTCTTCGACCGCGCCGTCATGGACGCGCGCACCGTCGCCGTCGCAGGCTACCGAGGAATGCTCGCGGGCAAGAGCGTCGTCATCCCCGGCTTCCGCAACAACCTCCTCGCGCGCTCCATCGGCTTCTTCCCCCGCAACCTCGTCACCAAAGTCGTCCGCGGCATTCAGGAGAAGCGAAGCCACTAACATTGTATGTCCCAGCCGAAAGTTATCCGCGCGCCGCGCGGGGCGCAGTTGAATTGTAAGGGTTGGCACCAGGAGGCGGCGCTGCGCTGCCTGATGAACAACCTCGACCCCGACGTGGCCGAGCGCCCCGAAGAACTCGTCGTCTACGGTGGGACGGGCAAGGCCGCGCGCGACTGGCGCTCGTTCGAATCAATCGTGCGCGAGCTGACCGCCCTTGAGAACGACGAGACGCTGCTCGTCCAGTCGGGCAAGCCCGTCGCGGTCTTCCGCACGCACGAGCACGCGCCGCGCGTGCTCATCGCCAACTCGAACCTCGTCGGCGCGTGGGCCAACTGGGAGCACTTCCACGAGCTGGAACGCAAGGGGCTCATGATGTACGGGCAGATGACTGCGGGCTCCTGGATTTACATCGGCTCGCAGGGCATCGTACAGGGCACGTTCGAGACCTTCGCCGCGATGGCCGACCGGCACTTCGGCGGAGACTTGTCGGGGCGTTTAATTCTGTCGGGCGGCATAGGCGGCATGGGCGGCGCGCAGCCCTTGGCGGCGACTCTGAACGGCGCGGTCTTCCTCGGCGTCGAGGTCGAGCGCGAGCGCATCGAGAAGCGAATCCGCACGGGCTACTGCGACCGGCTGGCTCTCGATTTAGACGAAGCGCTCCGCATCTGCGAGGACGCCGTCGAGCAGCGGCGCGCCGTCTCGGTCGGCCTCGTCGGCAACTGCGCGGAGGTGCTGCCCGAGATTGTGAGGCGCGGCGTGAAGGTTGACGCCGTCACAGACCAGACGAGCGCGCACGACCCTCTGAACGGCTACGTGCCCGCGGGACTTTCTCTCGAAGAAGCCGACGAGTTGAGACGTAACGACCCGAAGGCTTACGTCGAACGCTCGATGCAGTCGATGGCGCGACACGTCGAGGCGATGCTCGCGCTCCAACGCGCGGGCGCCGTCGCCTTCGACTACGGCAACAACATCCGCAAGCAGGCGTTCGACGCGGGGCTGACCGACGCCTTCGACATCCCCGGCTTCGTGCCCGAGTACATTCGCCCGCTCTTCTGCGAGGGCAAAGGCCCCTTCCGCTGGGTCGCGCTCTCGGGCTCGCCCGAAGACATACGGCGCACCGACGACCTCGCGCTCGAACTCTTCCCGGAAGACCGAACACTCGAACGATGGATGCGGCTCGCGCGCGAGCGCGTGCAGTTTCAGGGTTTGCCCGCGCGCATCTGCTGGCTGGGGCTCGGCGAGCGCGCCGAGATGGGCGAGGCCATCAACGACCTCGTGCGCCGCGGCGAGCTTCAGGCGCCGGTCGCCATCGGCCGCGACCACCTCGACACCGGCTCGGTCGCCTCGCCCTTCCGCGAGACCGAGGGCATGCGCGACGGCACCGACGCCGTCGCCGACTGGCCGATACTCAACGCGCTCCTGAACACCGCGAGCGGCGCCTCTTGGGTCTCCTTCCACCACGGGGGTGGGGTCGGCATCGGCTACTCGCTCCACGCCGGGCAGGTCTCCGTCGCCGACGGCACGCCGGAAGCGTTCGTGCGGCTCAACCGCGTGCTCACCAACGACCCCGGCCTCGGCGTCGCCCGCCACGTCGATGCAGGCTACGAAGAGGCCGAAGAGACCGCGCGCACGAAGGGGTTGAAGATTCCGCTGCTGCGCGGCGAGGAAGGCTGAAGGCTCGGGACAATGGCTGAAGCTGAGACGCACTTGCCGGCGAGGACGGTGACGGAGATCGCGGCGGGCGTGCGCGCCGTGGCCGTGTTCGAGGCTTTGAAGGGGACGCTGGTGCTGCTGGCGGGCTTCGGGCTGCTGGCGCTCGTCCACCGCGACCTCGAAGACCTGGCCGAGCGGCTCGTGCGCCACTCGCACCTCGACCCGGCGAGCCACTACCCGCGCGTCTTCGTCGAAGCCGCGGCGCACATGAACGACTCGCGCCTGCGCACCCTGGCGGTGCTCGCCTTCGCCTACTCGGTCGTGCGCTTCGTCGAGGCTTACGGCCTCTGGCACATGCGCGCGTGGGCCGAGTGGTTCGCAATCCTCTCGGGCTGCATCTACCTCCCCATCGAACTCTACGAACTCATCAAGCAGCCGACGCACCTGCGCGGCCTCGTGCTCTTCTTCAACGCCTTGATCGTCGCGTACCTGCTCTACGT
>CAXTSK010000303.1:0-6711 GCA_964246655.1 uncultured Pyrinomonadaceae bacterium | reverse complement strand
GACTGCATCAGCCCCACGCGCAGGCGCTCGCGCAGATGCAGTCGCTCTACAACTCGAACTAGAACCGCGAGCTGCGCCGCGCCGCGCTCACGCAGATCGCGCGCAACGACGACAAGCAGGCGGCGTCCGCCTTCCTCATCCGCGTGGCCCAGCAGGACGCGGACACGGAGTTCCGCAAGACGGCCGTCGCGCGCCTCGGCGAGATCGCGGGCGAGCAGGTCACGGCCGCGCTCCGCCAGACGGCGAACAGCAGCGACGCGGACACCGAACTCCAGAAGCAGGCCGTCTCCGCCATCGCCAAGCGCCCCGCGTCCGAGGCCGTCCCGCTCCTCATCAACATCGCCCGCACCCACGCCAAGCCCGAGGTACGCAAGCACGCCTTCATCCTCCTCGGCCGCACCGGCGACCCCGCGGCCGTCGAGTTCCTGAAGAGCGTGTTGATGAAATAAAGCAGTAGTCAATAGGAAGACAGAGCGGCGCGCCCAGCCTGAAGGCTTAGGACGCGCCGCTTATTTTTTTCTACTGGCTACTGACTACCGACTACTGTCTACTGCTAAACTTTCCGCATGGCCTTGATGGAGATAACGGAGTTCCCGGAGCGCGTGCTGAAAGAGGTGGGCGAGCCCGTGGAGAAGTTCGACGCGGAGTTGGAGCGGCTCGTCTCGGACATGTTCGAGACGATGTACGCGGAGGAGGGCGTGGGGCTGGCGGCGCCGCAGGTGGGCTTGAGCCTGCGCCTCTTCGTGATGGACTGCGAAGGCATCAAGCTCGTCGCCGCCAACCCCGAGATTCTCTCGGCCGAGGGCGAGCAGGAGGGCGAGGAGGGCTGCCTCTCGGTCGGGAAGATTCACGCGCCTCTGAAGCGCGCCGCCCGCGCGCGGCTACGCGCACAGGACGTGCGCGGCGAGTGGTTCGAGCGCGAGGCCGAGGGCTTGGCCGCGCGCTGCTTCCAACACGAGACCGACCACTGTGACGGCCTCCTCTTCATCGACCACCTCTCGCCACTCAGGCGCGACATGGTCAAAAAGCGTTTCCAGAAGATGAAGAGGTGGCGCTGACGCCCCTTCCCTAATCGCCGTACAAATCAGGAGGACGGATGACGAAAGTCGTGCTGACGAAAATTTTCTTACTCGCGCTCTGCCTCAACGCCGTCGCGCCGCGGGCGTTGGCGCAGACGCGCGCGCGCGTTCGCAAGCCGGCCGCCTCTTCGAAGTCGGCCGCGGCGTCGGACGCACCGGCTTACCCGCTGAGCGACGAACAGAGGCGGGCCATTCAGTCAATCCTGACGAAGAGCAAGTTGGCGGGCGTGCCCCTCGCGCTGTTGGGCGCGCAGGCCGCGAAGGCGTTCGACGAGAACGTGCTGGCGGAGACTTCGGACGCGGCGGCGGACGAGAGGGCGACGAAGCAACTGCTCGACTCGCTCGCCGGGGTGGCTAATCTCAGACTCCAGACCATCAGGGACGTGGTGGCGCTGCTCACGCCGGAGCAGAAGCGCCTGCTGCGCGCGGAGATGTCGAAGCCGGGCACGCCGACGGCGCTCCTCGACGTGCTGTCGCGCGTCTTCAAGTTGTCGCAGGAGTGAGCGCGGCCCGACCCCTCAGGCGAACCTCTCCAGCAACAGCAGTCCCACCGAGACGAGCGCGAGCGCGTACATGACGGGGCCGACCTCGCGCGCGCGGCCCGCCAGCGTGTAGAGGCCGGCGTGCGTGATGAAGCCCCAGAGGATGCCCTGCGTGATGGAGAAGGTGAGCGGGATGAGGATGATCGTGAGGAAGACGGGCAGCGCGTCTTCGATGTGTTTGAAGTCGAGCCCGGCCACGCCGCTGAACATGAAGGCGCCGACGAGGACGAGCACCGCGGCCGTCGCATAAGGCGGCACCATCCCCGCCAGCGGCGCGACGAAGAGGCACGGCAGGAAGCAGGCGGCGGTGAAGACCGAAGTCCAACCCGTCCGCCCGCCCGTGTTGATGCCCGCGACCGACTCGATGTAGGCCGTCCCCGAAGAAGTGCCCGCCAGTCCCGCGCCCAGCGTCGCCCAAGCATCGACGATCAAGCCCTCGCGCAGTCGCCGCGGCTGTCCCTCCTCGTCCAGCATCCCCGCCGCCTGCGAGACGCCGATGAAGGTCGAGATGGAGTCGAACAGGTCCGTGAAGAGGATGGCGACGACGGCCGGGAGCAGCGAGAGTTTCAACGCGCCGAGGATGTCGAGCTTGAAGAAGACGCTGCGGAAGTCGGGCGCGCTGAACAGGCTCGGCGGCGGCGCTATCATGCCGCGCGCCCACGCGACGAGCGTGACGACGAAGATGCCCGCGAGGAAGGCGAAGGGGCTCTTCCACTTCAGCAGAAGGACTGTGACGGCGAGCCCCAGCAGCATGAGCAGCGCCGGATAATCGAGCTTGCCGAGTCGCACGAAAGTGACCGGGTCGGCGGCGATGAAGCCCGCGTTCTTCAGGCCGATGAAGGTGAGGAAGACGCCTATCCCTGCGGCCGTCGCGCTTCGCAGGTGGCGCGGGATGGCGCGCGCGATGCCCTCGCGCACGGGCGTCAGCGAGACGAGCAGGAAGAGCACGCCCGCCCAGAAGACGATGCCGAGCGCGACCGGCCACGGCACTCGTCGCCCGAGGATGATCGTGAAGGCGAAGAACGCGTTGAGCCCCATGCCGGGCGCGACCGCGAACGGCAGCCGCGCGTAGACGCCCATCAAAAGCGTCATCACGAAGCAGACCACGACGGTCGCCGTCAGCACGCCCGAGAAGGGCATCCCCGTCCCCTCGGTCGAGAGGATCGAAGGGTTGACGACGACGATGTAGGCCATCGTGAAGAAGGTGGTCACGCCCGCGACCAACTCCGTGCGGATGTCGGGTTTAGGCTCTGCGTCGGTTCCCATTTGAAATTTGGAATTTCAAATTTGAAATCTTTCGGCCGGAGACTGTACCATCAAAGCCTCGCAGATGGACACACTCAGCCTTCAGCAGACCGCCGCACGTTCGCCGCTCGAACACAGCCTCAGGCCGCACTTCGTGGAGCTGGCGCGCTTCCACTCGACGAAGGCGCTCGAAGCCTCGGCGCTCTACGCGCGGCTCAGGCCCGAGGTCGAGCGTGTGCTGAACGGCGTGGAGCAGGGAGACTTCGCGCCGGAAGAGAGGCCGCTGACGCTCGCCTCGGGCGCGTTGCGCGCGACCGCGTGGAACATCGAGCGCGGGATAAAGCTGGACGAGATTGTGCGAGTGCTGAGTGAACATGAAGTGATGAGCCGGAGCGACGTGCTGCTGCTGACCGAACTCGACTACGGCATGGCGCGCTCGGGCAACCGGCACGTGGCGCGCGAGGTCGCGGAGGCGTTGGGCGCGGCCTACGCGTTCGCGCCGTGCTACGTCAACCTGAGCAAGGGGAGCGGGCTGGAGAGCGGGGCGGAGGGCGAGAACGCGGAGGCGCTGCACGGGAACGCCCTGCTGTCGCGCTGGCCGATTCGACGTGCGTGGTCAATCGCGCTGCCGAACGGCAAGGACAAGATGAGGGGGCGCGAGAAGCGTCTGGGGAGCCAGCGCGCCGTCGTCTGCGAGATCGAGCACCCTTCGGGCGTGTTCCGAGCGGTGAGCCTCCACCTCGACGCGCATTCGAGCCAGCGCCACCGCGAGCGGCAGATGAAAGTCGTGCTCGACTTCCTCGAACGACTTGAACCTTCCTTGCCCGTCCTCGTCGGCGGCGACTGGAACACGTCCACTTACAACTCGCGCCGCGCGGTCTATGCAATCGCGGGCTTCTTCCGGCGCGTGCTGATGGGCGTCGGCCACGTCATCGAGAACCATTACCTGAAGCCCGAGCGCTGGTTCGAGCGCGGCCTCTTCCGAGAGCTTGAGCGGCGCGGCTACGCCTACGCGCCTTTGAACGAGCCGGGCGCGGGGACGCTCCATTATGACGTGAAGGATTTGGCGGCGAACACGAACATGGGCGAGTGGGTGCCGCGCTGGTGCTTCTGGTGGATCGAGTGGGCGCTCCGCGACCAAGGCGGCCGCTGCTCGCTCAAGCTCGACTGGTTCGCGGGCGCAGGCGTTGAGCCCGACCCGCAATCGCCGCCGCGCGTCATCGGCGAGTTAAGGGGCAGAGGCGGCGAAGTCCTCTCCGACCACGACCCCATCGTGCTCGACTTCATGGTTAAGTGAGAGGGTATTAACCACAGAGGCACGGAGACACAGCATCCAGCAAACGCCGGGTCGCCGTGCCTCTGTGGTTAACTCTTACCGGCCGGGCGCGCGGTCTACTCGTCTTCGTCGGAGAGCGCCTGGTAGGCTGCTCCGGCGGCGAGGCCGCCGAGGAGGTAGAAGGCGACGGTGAGGAGGTTCGTCTCGGTCGAGTTCTTGGCGGGCTGGCGGCCAAGGCCGAGCTGCTCGGGGAGGTAGACGGCCGCGAGGCCCGCGGCCAGTCCCAGCGCCGCGCCGTTGCGGAGCCCGTCCTCCGGGTCGCCCAGGCCGACCAGTCCGTAGTAGAGCGAGTTCGAGACCAGCTCGCCGACGAGCGCCGTCTCGTGCAAAGGGACGGGCGGCTCCACGTCCACGGCGCGCAGCGTCTTCGTGATGGCGCGCATCCCGACCACGTCCATGCGCGGCGCGTCGTCGATGTAGCGCCGCGCCGTCTCGTGAATGAGCGTGAGCGCCGCGGCGCCCACCAGCCCGCTCCCCAGAGCCTTCAGCATTCTCTTTTCGTCCTCCCGTCAGTCTGACGTGCCGACCACATCTCTTAAACTTTTATTGTTGCGGAAGTGTCAAGCCGTTCGAGCTGGAACCAGTAGAAGCCGAAGGGCGCGAGCGCCAGTTGATAAGGCGCGCCCGCGCGCACCGCGGGGAAGCGCGTCTTGCCGAGCATCTCGACGGGCGTGAAGCCCTCGAACTCCGCGAGGTCTAATTCGACCGGCTGCGCGAACTGCGAGAGGTTGAAGACGCAGAGCACGCGGTCGTCTTCGTGCTCGCGGACAAAGGCGAAGATTTTGCGGTTCTCCGGCTTGACGAAGCGCATCGAGCCGCGCCCGAAGACGTGGTGCTGCTTCCGCAGCAGGATCATCTGCCGCATCCAGTTCAGCAGCGAAGTGTCGTAGCGCATCTGCGAATCGACGTTGACCGACTGGAAGCCGTAGACCGGGTTGTTGATGACGGGGAAGTAGAGCTTCTCGAAGTCGGCCTTCGAGAATCCGGCGTTGCGGTCGGAAGACCACTGCATCGGCGTGCGCACGCCGTCGCGGTCGCCGAGGTAGATGTTGTCGCCCATGCCGATCTCGTCGCCGTAGTAGAGGAAGGGCGAGCCGGGCAGGCTGAAGAGGAGCGCGTGCAAAAGCTGTATGCGCCGATGGCTGTTGTCGAGGAGCGGCGCGAGCCTGCGCCGGATGCCGACGTTCAGGCGCATCCGCCTGTCCTTCGCGTACTCGTTGTAAAGGTAGTCGCGCTCCTCGTCCGTCACCATCTCCAAAGTCAGCTCGTCGTGGTTGCGCAGGAACATGCCCCACTGGCAGCTCTCGGGGATGTCGGGTGTGCGTTCGAGGATTTCGACGATGGGCCGCCTGTCCTCCTGCCTTAACGCCATGAAGAGGCGCGGCATGATGGGGAAGTGGTAGCCCATCTGGAACTCGTCGCCCTGGCCGAAGTATTCGACCACATCTTCGGGCCACTGGTTCGCCTCGGCGAGCAGCAGCGCGTTCGGGTGCTTCTCTTCGATGTGCGCGCGGAGCTTCTTCAGAAACGCGTGCGTCTCGGGCAGGTTCTCGCAGTTGGTGCCTTCGCGCTCGTAGAGGTAGGGCACGGCGTCCGCGCGGAAGCCGTCCACGCCGAAGTCGAGCCAGTAGTCCACGGCTTCGAGCATCGCCTGTTGCACCTCCGGGTTGTCGTAGTTGAGATCGGGCTGGTGCGAGAAGAAGCGGTGCCAGTAGAACCCCTGCGCCGTCTCGCACCAAGTCCAGTTCGACTTCTCGGTATCGGTGAAGATGATGCGCGCCTCTTTGTACTTCTCGGGGCTGTCGCTCCACACGTACCAGTCGCGCTTCGGCGAGTCGGGCGCGCTCGACGCTTCGACGAACCAGGGGTGCCGGTCGGAGGTGTGGTTGATGACGAGGTCTGTGATGACGCGGATGCCGCGGGCGTGCGCGGCGTCGATGAACTGCCGGAAGTCTTCGAGCGTGCCGTACTCGGGCAGGATCGCGTAGTAGTCGGCGATGTCGTACCCGCCGTCTCTCAAGGGCGAGGCGTACATCGGCAGCAGCCAGAGGCAGTCCACGCCGAGCCATTCGAGGTAGTCGAGCTTCTCGGTCAAGCCACGGAAGTCGCCCACGCCGTCGCCGTTCGAGTCGTAGAAGCCGCGGACATAGACCTCGTAAAAAACGGCGTCCTTGAACCAGAGGGGGTCGTCGCGCAGTTTGCCCGTCTCGGCCATCAGTCTGAAACCCTTCCTTGTTCCGTGTTGTAGGTTTGGATGAAAGATAGCGGTTAGGTGGCGTCGGACGCAAGTTTCTCCGGCTCACACATTCAAGAATCACATCGAGCGAGTCTCCCCGCGAAGACTCATTCCCGACACAAGTCGAAGAGCGGAGGTGTGTGCGATGAAGACCCGGAGAAGCTTCAGAGGGGGTTGGCAGTTCTTCACGGCGGCGGCGGTCTTGGGCGCGTTGCTGTCGGCGTCGGCGCTGCGGCCGTACGCGGCGGCGGGGCAGAGTTCGGGAGGGGCGCC
>CAXTSK010000302.1:0-6746 GCA_964246655.1 uncultured Pyrinomonadaceae bacterium | reverse complement strand
CACACGCGCGGGCAGGTCGGCGAAGAGCGTTTCTTCCTCGACGCGACGCTCCTCGGGCACGGCGCGGAGAACGCGGTCGGAGCCTTCGCGCTCGTCGGGATGGGCGCGGTCTTCGTCGGCAGCATCCGCGCGCCGATCACGTCGGTGCTCATCATCTTCGAGATGACGGGCGGCTACGGCCTGATACTCCCGCTGATGATCGCCAGCATGACCGCCTACGGGCTCGCACGACGTTGGCGCCCTGTCCCTATTTATGAGGCACTGCTTGAGCAGGACGGCGTACACCTCCCGCACAGACAGGGCGCGGTCAGGCACGCGCTCGAAGTCCTCCGCATCTCGGAGGCGATGACCGCGGACGCGGTCACGCTGCCGGCGGGCGCGTCCGTCGAGGAGGCCCTTCAACTCGTCGGCGGCCGTGACTTCTCTGCTTACCCGGTGGTCGAGGACGGGGGCCGGTACGAAGGCATGGTCGGAGAGGCGCGGCTGCGCCGCACGCTGGCCGAAGGCAAAGGCGGCCGCAGAGCCCGAGAACTGGCCGAGCGCGGGGACTGTGTCTACCCCGACCAGCCGCTCGTGCGCGCCGTCGTCCGCATGAACCACACTGGTGCGCGACAACTGGCGGTGCTGGCGCGTGGCGACGAACGCCGTCTCGTCGGGGTGTTGACGATGAGCGACGTGGTGCGGGCGCACGCGCGCGCCGCCCTCGACGCGGGAGAGCTTGACCGGACGGTGACGCCGGACGGCGCAGTCGGGGTGTCGCCCTCCAGAGACTAACCCAGCCGTCTCGGAGAGGGAGGCCGAATCTGTCACCGCCGCGGACGTTGACGGTCGGTTCAGACACTGCGGCTGTTGGCGTCAATGCAAACGCATTACGGGGTGTTGACAACCCCGAGGCGTTTCGCATAGAAGAACTTTCTGGTGAGTCCTGTCAGCCTGCCCGCAACAGTCCGCCTTCTAGCACGGGTTACTTTTTATGACTAAGGTTCTTCGCGCCTTTTCAGGGAGTCTGGTTTGTGCCTTCCTCTTCATACTAGCGGGCCGGGCGTTCGCACAGACCCCGGCCGGCCAAAGCCTGCTCTTAAATCAAAAGTTCGAGAAGGAGATTAAAGGCGGCGAGACGCACTTCTACGCCCTGCGGCTCGGCGCCAACCAGACAGCACGCGTTGTGGTGGAGCACAAAGGGGTCGATGTCGCGCTGGCGGCCTTCAAGCCCGGGGGCGCAAAGTTCATCGAGTCCGACTCGCGGGCCGGGTTCACGGGGAGCGACTCGATCCTCGTGACGGCGGCCGACGCGGGCGATTACCGCGTCGCGGTCGCGCCCTCCGACCCGGACGCGGACGCCGGTCGGTACGTGATAAGACTAGCCGAGGTCCGCCCGACCTCGGCCGAAGATTTTCAGGTCAACGAGGCGGCGGCCAAAATCCTGCGGCTCGCGGAGGAGGCCGAGTTGCTGCGCGGGCGCGGGACTCGCGAAGAGCGGAGGCGCGCGGCGGAGGCTTACGCGCAGATTGTCGAGCTGTCCCGCGTCAAGCAGGACAAGGTTTGGGCGATCGTCGGTCTCGTCGAGGGCGGCGACGTGCTGCGCCAGCTCGGCGAGTTGCAGGCGGCGGTCGAGCTGACCGAGCGCGGACTTGCCCTGTCGCGCGAGGTCGGCAACCGCGAGCACGAGGGCTCGGCCCTGAACAACCTCGGCGTCGAATACAAGGAGCTGGGCGACTACGAGAAAGGAATCCTCTACCTGACGCAGGCGCTCGACATCCAGCGCGAGACCGACGACAGGCGCGGCGAGGCCATCGTCCTCAACAACCTCGGCGGCTGCTACCTCTTGAGCGGAGACCTGACGAAGGCCGAAGAGTTGTACCTGCAATCCATCGCCCTGCGCCGTCAGGTGAAGGACCGACGCGGCGAGGCCAACACGCTCAATAACCTTGGCCAGGTCTACGACCGTCACGAGAACCACGCCAAGGCCGTACAGTACCTCGAACAGGCCCTCAAACTCAGGCGCGAACTCGGCGACAAGACCGGCGAGGCCATCACCCTCAGAAATTTGGCGAAGAGCTACGGCGCGATGGGCGAGAAGGATAAGGCCGTCGAGTATTACGCGACGGCCAACGCCCTCGCCAAACAGCTCGGCGACCGGCGTGTCGAAGCCGACTCAGCCTACGGGCTGGCGCTGGCCGAACGCGAGCGCGGCGAGTTGGACAGGGCGATTGAGACGGTCGAGGGCGGCCTCGCACTCGTCGAGCAGACGCGCAACGAACTGGTCAACCCCGAACTGCGCGTCACCTACTTAGCCAGCGTCCTGCGCTACTACGAGCTCTACACGGAACTACTCGCAGAGCGTTACGAGCGCTCGAAGGACGGGCGCGACCTAGCGCTTGCGCTGGAGGCGGGCGAGCGGGCGCGGGCGCGCGGACTCGTCGAGCTGCTGCGCGAGGCGCGCGTTAACATCAAGCAGGATGTTGACCCGAAGCTGGTCGAAGAGGCGCAGGATTTACAGGAGAGGCTGAGTCTGCAATACCGCCGCCGCACCGCCGCGCTGGTGCAGAACGCCAAGCCGGAGACGCTCGCCAAAATCACGAACGAGATCAACTCCCTGACGACCGGTCTGGAGACCGTCCAGGTCAAAATCCGCCGTGACAACCCGCGCTACGCAGACCTGACGCAGGGCACGACCCTTTCGGCTAGGGAGATTCAAAGCCTGCTCGACGACCAGACCGCCCTGCTCGAATACAGTCTCGGCGAGCGGCGCTCGTTCCTGTGGCTTGTCACGAACGACTCGATCAGGATGTTCGTGCTCCCGCCGCGCGCGCAGGTCGAGCGCGCCGCGCGGGAGTTCTACGACGCGACCGTCTCGCGCGATAGGGCTAAGAGGGCGAAGGCGGCGGGACTCTCGGACGGGCTGGGTCAGATGCTGCTCGCGCCAATCGCCGACGCGGTCGGGGACCGGCGGCTGGCCATCGTCGCCGACGGCGTGTTGCAGTTCGTCCCGTTCGCGGCGTTGCGACCGGGGAGTTCGAAGTCGGGCGCGCAGAGTTTCCTGGGTGAGACGAACGAGGTCGTCTCGCTCCCCTCGGCCAGCGTGCTGGCCGAGTTGCGTCGAAACTCCACCCGGGTGAGCGCGCCCGAGATGACCGTCGCCGTCTTCGCCGACCCGATCTTCGAGGCGAGTGACCCGCGCCTCGGGAAAGTTGCTGTGGGCACGCCCGCGGCGGCGCGTACGGACGTGGGCCGCGCCCTGCGCGACTTCAACGCAGGGGAGAGTCTGCCGCGCCTGCTCTCTTCGCGCGAGGAGGCGCGCAGCATCTCGGCCTTCGCGCAGAAGACGCAGGCCGTCTTCAACCTCGACTTCGACGCGAGCCGCGAGAACGCGATGGGCGCGACCCTGTCGGACTACCGCGTGCTGCACTTCGCCACGCACGGGCTGCTCGACGACGCGCACCCGGAATTCTCGGGCCTCGTCTTTTCGCTCTACGGCCGGGACGGTAAGGCGAGGGACGGCTTCCTGCGACTCGAACATATTTATAACCTGCACCTGAATAGCGACCTCGTGGTGCTTTCGGCCTGCCAGACGGCGCTCGGCAAGGACGTGCGCGGCGAGGGGCTGATAGGGCTGACACGCGGCTTCATGTACGCGGGGGCGCGTCGAGTCGTGGCCACACTCTGGAAGGTGGACGACGCGGCGACGGCCGAGTTCATGCGCCGGTTCTACCAGAACTTTTTACAGAAGCGACTCCCGCCCTCCGTGGCACTCAGGCAGGCGCAGAGCGAGATGAGGAAAGTCCTGCGCTTCCGCGACCCTTACTTCTGGGCGGGGTTCACCTTGCAGGGCGATTGGAAGTAGGGCCGACTCGTCGCGGGTCGGAGGACGACTCGCATCCGGCAAAGTGTCTTTCTGTATGTCTCCCGGTACTTTTCCCTTCCCAACCCTCGTCCGTTTCATCTAGACTCGCCGCAGCTTTTGCCGAAGACCCATTTGCTTGCCCGCTAAAGTGAGTGGACGACCTACTGACCCAGACCGCGTTCGATAAGCTCCTCGCCCTGCTCGACGCCGACCGCGAGCGGGCGGGCGCGAAGTACGAAGCGCTGCGCGCCCGCCTCATCAAGTTCTTCGAGTGGCGCGACTGCGAAGCGCCGGAGGAGTTGGCCGACGAAGTCTTCGACCGCGTGACGAAGAAAATCGAGGCGGGCGAGTTGGTGCGCAACGTCGAAGCCTACTCGGCGACCGTCGCGCAGTTCGTCCTCAAGGAGGATGCGCGCTCCCCGTCGCGCCGCTCCCATTCCATCGAAGACAACCCGCGCCTGGAAAATAAACTCGCCGCCGGCGTCGCAGACACGCTGGAGGAGACGGACGAGGTGCGGCTCGCCTGTCTGGACAAATGTCTGGCGGAGCTTTCAAACGAACACCGACGCCTCATCATGGCCTACTACGACACGGACGAGCGGACGATGATCGAGGCGCGCAGGCGCCTGGCCGCCGCCGAGGGCATCTCGCCCAACTCGCTGCGCATCCGCGTCTGCCGGCTGAAGGTGAGGCTGGAGGAGTGCGCGAAAGACTGCTGCCGCGAGGCCACAGTCCCAAAGTTGAGAACTTGAAATTGACATCGACCTTCGCAGCGTAGGCCGAAGCGCCGAAATCTTTTTGCGGGTTTAGGCACTATGGACGGCGGAAGGGGGAAGACGATCAGAGAAGAATTCACCATAGAGGACGACGCGCGGCGGTTCTTCCTCGGCGAGATGTCCGAGGACGAGAGGGGCGCGTTCGAGGCCGCCTTCGTCGCGGACGAGGGACTGTTCGAGCAAGCGCGCGCCGTCGAAGACGAGCTCGTCGAAGCCTACGTGCGGGGGACGCTGGCGCCCGCCGAGCGGGAGAAGTTCGCGCGCTGCTTCCTGACCAGCGCGCGCCGCCGCAGCCGCGTCGAGTTCACGCGCGCGATGCTCGGCAGGCTGGCCGAACAGAGAGGCGAAGCCGCGGCAAAAACAGCCACCGTCACTACGGCGGCGCGCCCGTCGGTCTGGGATTCGATAGTCAGTCTTTTCAAAACCCTGTGGCTCGCTTACAGCGCTTCCTTCGCGCTGTTGGCCCTCATCGTCGGCGGCTGGTTTCTACTGCGAAGCCCGAACCGGCCCGAGGTCGTCCGGCAGGTCACGCCCACGCCGACCGTTCAACCCGTCCGGCCGACCGGGAACGAAAATTCAACGCCCGGCGGTAACGTCCCCGCCAGCCCGAATGCGAACTCGCCCGAGGAGACGCCCCACAACGCAAACGGTTCATCGAACGCGGGCGACGCGGCTCCGAACGGCAACCAGAACCCGAAAACGCCGAGGCGGTCTGCCGAAGCGTCCGCGCCCGTCCTCGCCCTGTTCGCCGGCGGGGTGCGCGGCGAGGGTAAGACTCCGGAGTTGAATCTGCCGCAGGGCGCGCCGGGCGCTAACCTGCGACTACACCTCGAAAGTCAGGACTACAAGGTCTACCGCGCCCTGGTCGTTGACCCCGATGGAACGCGCGTCTTCCGCAGCGGAAATCTCACGGCCAGAAACTCCTTTATCAACCTCTACGTTCCCGCCCGCAGCCTCGTGCGCGGCGACTACCTCGTCAAGCTCTCGGGCGTCAACCCGCAGGGCGAGCCCGAGTCGCTTGCCGAATACGCCCTCCGCGTCAGCCGCAAGTAACCGCCGCAAACCTCAGCCGCAAAGACCAGCACTCCGCCTCTGAAATGTTTTTGTGCCCGCCCGCACTACCGGGGAAGCTGAGCTTTCCGGTAAGCAGCGCCGGGGCAACGTCCCGTCCCGGCTCCACCAGTAGTGCGCAGTTCTTAAGGAGGTCCAGAATGTTTCGCAAGACACTGCCGACTCTCGCGACACTCTTTCTGCTGCTCGCGGCGTCCGCCACGGCCCACGCCGACTCGATCCTGTTGCAGGAGAACTTCGACGCCCTCGCGCCCGGCCTCTATAACGCCGGCTCCAGCACCGCAGAGTTCAACTTACTATCCGGCTCCATCGACGTTTACAACCACGGGGACTTCGGATTGCCCTGCGCGGGCGGCGGCGGCAGCAGGTGCGTAGACCTGGACGGGGTGAGCGCCCAGACAACCGTCCTAGAGTCGAAGCTGGGCTTCGGCCCCGGGACTTACCGAGTGCAGTTTGACTTGGCCGGCTCGCAGCGCGGGGACACGAACACCCTGATCGTCAGCCTGGCCGGCACGAGCTACACCATTACCCTGCCCAGTGGCGACGCGTTCTCCACCTACAGCCTCTTCTTCACCATCCCCGACACCTTCCTCGCCCAGTCGCTGCGGTTCACGCACGGGCCAAGCGGCGACAATCTGGGCCTGCTGCTTGACAACGTGTCGGTGTCCAACGTCGAAGCGGTATCCACCCCGGAGCCGGCGGCGATATTCCTCCTCGGCACCGGATTGGTTGGCGTCGGCGCGTCTGCCAGGCGGCGCAGGAGGGCTGGTAAACGCCCTGAAGCCGAGTAGTGCGAACTCGTCACTAGCCCGAAGGAAACCTGAAGCCGGCGGGCGACCCGCGTCGAGGTAGAGAAGATCACGAGCATGAGAAGGTTGGCAGTAAAAATTTCTTTCGCCGTTTTCGCGCTGGCGTTGATGGATTCAACGGCCGCGGCGCAGGTGAGAATTCCGAGAATCCCCAGGCCGCGGCCGAATCAGCCGGCGCAGGCGCCGCGGCCTTCAGACCCTTCCGCGCAGGCGCCGCCGGCCGCGCCGCCGAACACAGAAGGACAA
>CAXTSK010000301.1:0-6758 GCA_964246655.1 uncultured Pyrinomonadaceae bacterium | reverse complement strand
CTTTCCTACTGACTACTGACTACTGTCTACTGCTCTACTACTGCGCCTGCAAGTTCCAACCGACCCGCGCGTTCACACCTCATAACAGTCAAGCGCGAGGCGACCGTCAGCCCCGGAACGGCCCCGTGCGCGTGCTCCGAGACTTTCCAAATCAGACCAGACTTTCGAGGAGGCAAACGATGACTCACATTCCGGGTTCGAGAACTTTGACGGCGGCGCTCGTCGCGTGCGCTCTCCTGCTGGCGGCACTGGCGCTGCCCGCGGGGTCGCAGGTCGCGCGCGCGAAGGGGAACCGGTACGAAGAGGGGTTGCAGGTGCTCGCGCCCGTCTCCTACCAGAACCTAACTATCTTCCCCGTCCGCGGCCGCGACGCACAGGGCTCCGACGCCTACATCACGCTCGATGAGGGCACGAAGGCCGGCACGGTCGTCATCACCGAGCGCGGCGGCGGTCAGGCCGCGCAGGCCCCGATCAGGCACCCGCGCTCGGCGAATGTGCAGAATCAGAGCGTGGCTTACAGCAGCGGCGCTTCGGTCAACGAGCTGGCGCTCGTCAATCGCTCGGGCAAGAAGCTGATGCTGCTGGCGGGCGAGGTCGTCGTCGGCGGCAAGCAGGACAGGATCGTGCAGGAGGACAGGCTCATCCCGCCGGTCAGTATCCCGGTCGCGCTCAACGTCTTCTGCGTCGAGCACGGGCGCTGGACGCCGCGCACCGCGGGCTACGGCTCGGGCGGCGGCGGTTCGGCGGCGCGTGCGGAGGCGCGCGTGGCGGCTCCGATGGCGGCGGCGCCCGACGACGGGAAGTTCTCAAGCCTCGGGGCGGTCGCGCACCCGAAGCTGCGCGCTGCGGCGCAGGACAAGAAGGCGCAGAGCGAGGTGTGGAACGAGGTCAGCGCCAACAACTCGAAGCTCGGCACGGCCAACTCGACCGACACGTACCAGGAGGTCTACGCGAGCAAGCGCATCGGCGCGCAGATGGGCGACTACCTGAAGGCGCTGGAGCGCGAGGTGTTGCAGCCGGGCGTCGTCGGCGTCGTCGTCGCGCGCAACGGCCGGCCCGTCTGGGCCGACATGTTCGCCAGCCAGCGCCTCTTCGCCTCCTACTGGCCGAAGCTCCTGAAGTCCTACGTCGTGGACGCGCTCGGCGACAACACGAGCGAGTCCCGCCCGTCGGTCGCCGACGCCGCGCGCTACCTGCGCGAACGCGAAGGCACCGTCTCGACGACCACGCAGGAGGGCGTCTACCAGCTCCTCAAGACCGAGCAGCAGTCCTTCGCCATCTTCGACCTGCGCGACATCTCGCTCGCCTCGCCGCTGCGCGTGCACTGGAACAAGATGGACAGGTGAGGGGATTGCGGAATGCGGATTTCGGATTGCGGATTGGAAGACAGATCGTCTTATTAATCCGCAATCGAAGAGTCCGTATTCCGCAATCAAGCGCGGTCGTAAACGTCGCGGGCGCGTTCGAGGAGTTCGCGGCGGTCGGTGATGAAGTGGAGGCGGGCGGTCGCGTCGCCGCCGGTGAGGTGCTCGACGAGCTGTTCGAGCACGTCGAAGCGGTCGCGGTCGGTGATGCCCTGCGCGTCGAGGTGGCCGCCGCGGCGCATGCGGCCGACGAGGTCGGGCAAGGTGAGTCGCCCCTCGAAGGTGCGCCCGCCGTGGCGGTGCGAGCGGCTGACGAGGTATTGCACCAGCAGCACGTCGTTGTAGAGCGCGGGGGCGAGGAAGAGGCGCGCGCCGTCGCGCTCCCAACCCTCCTCGATGCGCTGCGAGCGGCGCACGGCGCGCGCGCCGTCGAAGGCCGCCGCCCAGTCCGCCTTCGGCTCACGTCGCTCAAGGTACGCGCGCGCGGCCTGAAGCATCCACGACGCGTCGTCCTCGAAGTCGAGCGCCTGCCCGAGGCGTTCGAGCCACTCGAAGAAGACCTGCCGCGCCGTCCTCTTCTCTTCGTTGATGAGGAACTGTTCGTCCTTCGTCGGAAGCTTTTTGACGAGCGCGCGGCGCGCGGCGTCCGAAGCCTTGCCGCCCTCGACGCGGTAGACGCGGACGGCGGCGTGCCAGCGCTTCGGCGCGTCGCAGTAAGGGCAACGCGGGTTCTTCTCGTCAGACGGTTTGAAGAAGGGCCTCTGCGGCGCTCTCGAAGTCAGCTCCTCGACGGTCGGCGCGTAACGGCGTATCTCGTTGTACGCCGTGCGGGGCGCGAGCCCGAGTTGATTCGTGAAGAGCTTGTAGATGCACGACAGGCACAGCGTCACCTCGTGCCGCGTCACAGAACCCGCCGGGAACTCGCCGAAGTCCAACACGTCCTGCGGGGCTTTGGCCTTTGCCGCTTTCGTCGTCTTCGTCGCTTTAACTTTAGCCGCGGCCTTCTTACTCGGTGCCGCGCCCTTCTTCGCCTTCGACACGGACTTTGACTTCGACGGCGCGGCCTTGACCTTATTCGCGACCGGCTTGGCCTTCTTCGTGACGGTCTTCGATTTACTCTTGGTGG
Organism: uncultured Pyrinomonadaceae bacterium; assembly: GCA_964246655.1. Classification (GTDB taxonomy): domain Bacteria; phylum Acidobacteriota; class Blastocatellia; order Pyrinomonadales; family Pyrinomonadaceae; genus QHXN01. The sequence continues at coordinate 4,268 of CAXTSK010000301.1, read as the reverse complement.
CAGCCATTACGTGGATGGGATAAAGATTTCAGATTTGAAATTTCAAATTTCAAATCCTTCTGCTCAGCCGATGGAGACGAGTGCGGGCGCGTCGTCCGGCTCGGCGTGGCCGAGCGCGGCGTCGAGTTCGGCCTCGACGTTGCCGTTGGCGGCGCGCAGGTTACGGAAGTCGAAGAGCGAGGGGTCTAAGAGGTGCGAGGGGACGGCGTTGGTGAGCGCCGTCAGCATCGAGGCGCGCACGTGCGGAATCTCGCGCTCAAGCTCTTCGATCAGACGCTTGACGCGCGCGCGCTTGAGATTCGTCTGCGAGCCGCAGAGGTCGCAGGGGATGATGGGGAAGTTCTTCTGCGCGGCATACTCCGCGATGTCCGACTCGCGGCAGTAGGCGAGCGGGCGGATGACGGTGTTGCGGCCGTCGTCCGAGCGCAGCACGGGCGGCATCGCCTTGAGCTGTCCGACATAGAGGAGGTTGAGGAGGAACGTCGCCGTGATGTCGTCGGCGTGGTGGCCGAGCGCGATCTTCGTGCAGCCCTCCTCGACCGCCGTGTTGTAGAGAATCCCGCGGCGCAGGCGCGAGCAGACCGAGCAGAAGGTCTTGCCCTCGGGCACGAGCCGCTTGACGACCGAGTAGGTGTCGCGCTCGACGACGCGGAAGGGCACGCCGCGCTCCCTGAGGTAGTTCGGCAGCACGTCCGCGGGGAAGTTGGGCTGCTTCTGGTCGAGGTTGACGGCGAGGAGGTCGAAGCGGACGGGCGCGCGCTTCTGCACGTCGAGCAGCAGGTCGAGCATCGTGTAGCTGTCCTTGCCGCCCGACAGGCAGACCATCACGCGGTCACCGTCCTCGATCATCCCGAAGTCCTTGACCGCCTCGCCCATCTGGCGCAGCAGCTTCGTCTTCACCTTGCTTTCGACGAACATCCGTTACGACTCCAAACGCCTCCGCAGCTTGTCGAGCCGGACGACCGCCTCATCCGCCTCCTGCGCGCCCCAGCCCGTCCGCTCGCGCACAAGCGCGACGGCCTCCTCCCTCCGCCCCGCTTCGAGCAGGTGCAGAATCTCGCGCCCCATACCCACGTCCACGCGGCGGGCGGGGGCGTCGAGCGAGCCTTTCATCTGAGGCAGCGGCCGCGTCTGCGTCAGCATCGGCCCCGCGCGCCGCCGCGACCTCAACAGCGCCACCGCGCCGACCAACATCAGCACGACCCAGACGATTAGAAGGATGCGCAGGCCCGGCACGTCAAATGTTTTAAGCCATCAACCACCGCGATGCAACCCGTCTACTTCCCCAAATGCTCGCGGAAGAACTCGACCGTGCGGCGCCAGGCGTCGGCGGCCGCTTCGGCGTCGTAGACCTCGGGGCGCGTGTCGTTGAAGAAGGCGTGGTCGGTGCCGGGATAGATGTGCGTCTCGATGGACTTGCCGTGCTCGCGCACCTTCTCTTCGAGGTCGCGGACGGACTCGGGCGGGACGGACTTATCCTTCTCGGCGAAGAGGCCGAGGACGGGCGCGCGCAGGTTTTCGAAGTCCGGCTCGACCTTCGGGTGGATGCCGTAGAAGACGACGCAGGCGCCGACCCGCTCGTTCTTCGAGGCGGCGTAGAGCGAGAGCGCGCCGCCCATGCAGAAGCCGACGGTGCCGACGCGGTCGCCCTCGGTCGCCTCGTGGCCCGCGAGGTACTCGACGGCGCCGCGCAGGTCTTTCTCGGTCTGACTGATGTTGAGCGCCATCATCATCTTCCCGGCCTCGTCGGGCGAGCGCGCCACGTCGCCGTGGTAGAGGTCGGGCGCGAGCGCGACGAAGCCCGCGGCGGCGAAGCGGTCGGCCACGTCCTTGATGTGCGGGACTAAGCCCCACCACTCCTGTATGACGACGACGCCGGGGCCGCGCCCCGACTCCGGCAACGACAGATACCCCTGGGTCGTCCCGCCGTTGCTCTGAAACTCGATCATCTGGCCGGCCATCTCGTTTCCACTCCCTTCTGTAGGTGAAGACTGTGGCGCGAGTTCGGGAGCCTTGCGGCGCCCCCGCGCTAATAGATTACGGCTTCCGTGTTAGTTTGCGGTTCGGCAGCCGTTTTATCGGCGCGCGCCGCGGAAGTCAAGGCGCGCCGCCGTCGCCGCCTTCCAGGACGTGCTGGCGCTGAGCATCGAGAACAAGAAGCAGTAAGCAGGCGTAAACCGTAAACCGTGACAAGAAGATGCAGCGGCTTTCTCTTGTCACGGTTTACGGTTTACGGTTCACGGCTCTTTACTGTATCATCGCCCTCGCTCTCGGAGAGTTTTGAAGGTCTGTTCAAAAGCCCGGCGGTGGAGCCGCCGACGGCCTCTCCTGACCCGACTCCATTTCCAGATACGGCGGCGCGCGCGCGGGACCCGAGTCCCGAAGGGACGCGTCCCACACCAACTTAAGCGAGTTCTCAAACAGGGAGAATGCGAAATGTTTAGACCGGGAAGAAATCCGAAGGACACGCACACCGCAGACGACACGGCCGACCACACGCCGCAGACCCCCGCGGCCTCCGCGGGCTCCGGTTACGGCTCCGCCCCCGCCTCGAACGCGGCCGCCACGCCGACCGAAGCCTACCAGCAGTCGGTCTACACGCAGACCACCTCGCGCGCCGTCACCGAGAGCGAGTCGCTCGCGCGCGACATCAAAGAGGGCACGCTCACCGGCTTCGTCGGCAACGGCACCACCCTCACGGGCGAGGCCAACTTCAAGGGCATGCTGCGCGTGGACGGCGGGCTTTCGGGCCGCGTTTCCTCGGCCGACGGCACGCTCATCGTCTCGACCAACGGGAAGGTGGACGCCAACGTCGAGGTTGCGGTCGCGCAGATTTTCGGCACGGTCAACGGCGACATCACCGCCACCAAGCGCATCGAGATGGGGCGCGTCGCCAAGGTGACGGGCAACATCCAGACGCCCGCCCTCGTCATCGAGCAGGGCGCCCTCTTCGAGGGGAGCTGCCGCATGGTGCAGCTCAAGGAGCAGTCCGAGAAGGCCACCGGCAGCTCGGCCGCCGCCGCCTCGTCCTCGACATCCTCCGCGGGCGCGTCCTCGTCCTCCTCTTCTTCGGTCAAGCCCGGCTCCGGCTCCTCCCGCGCGTCAGCTTCCGACGCCTCCGCGTCCGACGTGCCCAACGCGACCGACGTAGCGAGCTAAAGCGTCAACCACTGAGACACAGAGACACGGCCTGTTGACTTTAGCTTTCAACAGGCCGTGTCTTTGTGTCTCAGTGCTTAATTAATGCTTCAAGGCGCGGCCGTAAAGCCGGTCAGAGGGTTTCCGTAGAAGGCGTCGGTCCTCCACGCGGCCTTGTCCCACACGCCGTCCTGGTCGCCGATGATCGTGACGGGGACGATGAGGCGGTCGGTGCCGAGCTTGTTCGAGTTGGCGAGGCTGGCGTCGAGCTTCCCGCCGGCCGGGACGTTGAACTTGACCGAGCGCGCCAGCTTGTTGTTCCACAGCACCTTCAACTCGTACTCGCCGGGGTTCTTGTCGAGCTGATACAGCGGCCCGAACATGCCCGGCGCCTCACCCGACCTGTCCCACCCGCGCACGTTCCCAAAGGAGCAGACGACGCGCGCCCACTTGGCCTTCTGCGGCGCGTCCTTCTCGTCCACGAAATTCGTGGTGTTGTTATCCACGTCCGACTCGCAACTGGCCTTACCGACCTGTTGGCCGTCGTACATGATGCGGCCCACCTCCGCGCCCTTGTAGAAGAGGTGCGGGTCTAAGTTATAGGCTTCGCCCCGCACCCAGAAGGCGACGTTGAGGATGGGCCTGTCCCAGCCCTTCAGGTCGTCCTGCGTGTAGTAGACGTAGCCGATGGGCAGGTTCCAATCGCCGTCAACGTAGTAGACGAAGTGGTTGGCGAACTTGCCGGTCTTGATCTCGTTAGAGTGGACCTTCGCGACCTTCGCCTTGCCGGTGAAGAGCGTCGAGTCGGTGCCCGCCAGCTCGTTCCGCAGCTTGATGGCGAAGTTGAAGGGGCCGGTGTAGGTCGTCCCCTTCTCCTCGGGGACGCCGTCGCGGCCGCCGCACTCGGTCTTCCACCAGCGGCCGGCCGGCGTCTCCTCGGTGCTGCAATCGAACTTGATGGCCGGGCTACCGGGCACGGTGTACTCGACGTAGAGCTGGCCGCCGCTCGGGATGGGGCCGTTGATGCGGTAGCTGATCAGCGGCGCCCAACTGAAGGTGTCGTAGCTGCCCTTGTAGGAACTGAAGGTGAAGGCCCTCAACTGCACGGAGTCTTTAGCGATGGTCGGCCC
>CAXTSK010000300.1:4179-6780 GCA_964246655.1 uncultured Pyrinomonadaceae bacterium | reverse complement strand
CGCGCGCCTCCTTGTCGCCGCCCGCGTCGGGCCACGGCAGAGGCATCGTGCGGAGGAGTTCGGGCGTGATGAGGGTCGGCCCTTTCAAGCTCAAGCCTCGGCCTCGCGCAGTTCGTTGTTGCGACGCGCGGCCGACTCGGTCAGCGTCGTAAGGAATGAAGGGGCGAGCGACGACTCGCTCTCCTTCCCCTTCGCGCGCGCGCGGCCGATGCCGCCGGGGCCGGGCAGGAGGCGGTTGACGACGGCGAGGATGTCGGCGGTCGCTTCGGGGAAGAGCGCGCGGAACTTGACGGCGGCCTGCGCCTGCGTGGTGATGACCAGCTCCGCGCGGCCGCGGCGGACGGCTTCGATGATCTGCGCGGCGGCGCGCTCGGCGCCGATGGAGGTGACGGGGAGCGAGTCGCTGATGGCAAACCAAGCGTACTCCGCGCGGTGCCGACCCTTGAAGGTCGCGTTGCGCGGGCTGCCCGTGCGCATCAATCCGGGGAAGACCGAGGTGACGACGATGCCGTCCTTTGCCAGCTCGGCGCGCAGGCCGTCGGAGAGACCGGCGAGCGCGAACTTGCTCGCGCTGTAGGGGACGAGGTGCGGGACGGAGACCTTGCCGCCGATGGACGAGACGTTGACGACGCGCCCGTCGCGGCGCGCGCGCATCTGCGGCAGCACGGCGAGCGTCGCGTAGAGCGGCCCCCAGAAGTGTACGTTCATCGCCTGCTCGAAGTCTTCGAGCGTCATCACCTCCAGCGGCCCGACCTGTATGACGCCCGCGTTGTTGACGAGCACGTCTATCTGCCCGAAGTGGCGCGTGACGACATCGACCAACTCCTTGACCTGCGCGCGGTCGGTCACGTCGCACGGGAAGGCGTAGACGCGCGCGCCGCGCGCGGCGAGGTCGGTCCGCGCACGCTCAAGCTCTTTGTGGTCGCGCGCGCAGATGGCGACGTTCGCCCCCTCGGCCGCGAACCCGCGCGCGAGCACCAGGCCGAGCCCGCGCGACCCGCCCGTAATCAACACGGTCTTGCCTTCAAACTCGTACCCGCTGAAGCGCCTGTAGACCGCGCGCGCCGCAAGGTACGCGCCCGCGCCCGCCGCCGCCAGCTTCAAAGCGTCCTTCAACCCCTCGTTCATCTCGCCCCCCTCGAACAGTCAGTACCACCCGCGGTAGCGGGTGGGTCAGACTTACGTGATACAGGTCTTCAGAGTCAGACGTACCCACCCGCTACCGCGGGTGGTACTGACCTGATCTTTAAGCCTTCGTGAACTCGGCGACGACCGGCGTGTGGTCGCTCGGGCGCTCCCAGCCGCGCGGCTCTTTGTCTATCCAGGAGCGCCGGCAGCGCGCGGCCAGCGGCTCCGAGACCCAGACGTGGTCGATGCGCAGGCCCGTGTTGCGCCGGAAAGAGCCCTGCCGGTAGTCCCACCAAGAGTAATGCCCGCCGCCCGGGTTGTGCAGCCGGAACGCGTCCGTGAAACCCCACCCCCTCACGTTTTCAATCGCCTCGCGCTCGGGCTGGCTGAAGAGGATGCGGCCACGCCAGAGGTCTGGGTCGTGCACGTCTCTGTCTTCGGGCGCGACGTTGAAGTCGCCGCAGATCAGCACGTCGTCGTCGGCCCAGAACTCTTCGTCGAGGTGCGCGCGCAGGCGCCCCAGCCATTCGAGCTTGAAGCGGTACTTGTCCGTCCCGACCGCCTGCCCGTTCGGCACGTAGACGTTGACGATGTTGACGCCCTGCACGTTCGCCGCGATGACGCGCGCGTGCGCGCCCTCCTCGTCGCCCGTCATGCCGCGCCGCACGTCCTCCGGCGCGTGGCGCGAGAGTATCGCCACGCCGTTGTAGGTCGGCTGTCCGTTGACGGCCGCGCGGTATCCGGCCGCCTCGAACTCCGCCGCGGGGAAGCGCTCGTCGGCGCACTTCGTCTCTTGCAAGCAGAGCACGTCCGGCCGCGCCGCTTCCAGCCAGCGCAGGACGAGCGGCAGCCTCGCCAGTACAGAGTTAACGTTCCAGGTTGCGATTATCACTGTGGCCGTATGATAGCCATTTCCGCGCCGGATTTGTAGCCGTTCCGAAGAAGCGTGTTATAAATTCAACATCTGCCGTATGAGTTATCGAGACTGTTTCGGGAGGATCATGCGTTGGCGGGCGAGCATCGCGTACTAATCGTGGAGGACGACGAGAACCGCTGCGCGTGGTTCCGCGAGCGCCTGAGCGGGAGCCAGCTCGACGTGACCTGCGACGTGCGCACGGCCATCCGCTGGCTCGGCGAGAGGGACTACCGGGCGGTGCTGCTCGACCACGACCTGACCGAGGAGCACTACTTCTCGAACGAGCCCGACGACGAGCGCACCGGCTACGCCGTCGCTCGCTGGCTCGCCGACAACCCCACGTCTCAGCGCGACGCCCTCATCCTCGTCCACTCGCTCAACTACCCCGGCGCCGCACGCATGGTCGGCGTTCTCCGCGACGCCGGGCGAGAGGCCGAGCACATCCCGTTTCATTACCTACAGGCGGGGTTGAGGTTTTGATTTGAGTAGACAGTAGTCAGTAGAAGAAGTGAACGGCCCGCCCCACCCGAAGGACGAGGCGCGCCGCGACGTGTTTG
>CAXTSK010000300.1:0-4169 GCA_964246655.1 uncultured Pyrinomonadaceae bacterium | reverse complement strand
ATCTCTGATCAGACCTGACGCGCCCCCCGCGCCCCCACCCTCCCGCGCGCCCGCCCGCGACGTTTTTCTACTGACTTCTGTCTACTTAGCAGGAGTCGTCGGCGCGGTCACGAAGAGCGCGTTGAGGACTCCGGCGAGGCGGTAGCCGGCGAGGGCGAGGCGCTTGCGCGCGAGCTTCTGCGCCGCGTCGGTGTACTCCTTCGAGGGCTCGCCGCCTTCGTTGATGTTCTTGTAGACGACCTCGCGCGCGAGGGTGTTGCTTTCGACGACCCACATGTGCGGGTCGAGGTCTTTCCACTCGGGCATCGACTCGGCCGGGTTCTCCTTCATCGCCGCCTCGGCCAGCGAGAGGATGAGTGCTTTGCCGGCCGCGTCGAGCGGACGCTTCGGCCCCGAGTAGCCGTACTGCACGCCGGCCGAGTCCCAGAACGAGTGCAGGTTCGAGATGCGCGGCTCGGACGTGAGCTTAATCTTGAAGCCATTGCCGCCCGCGTCGCCGTTCGGGTTCGACGGCGAATAGCGCGTCGCCGTGTGCAGGGGCTGATGCACGTCGCCGACGAGGTGGACGAGGAAACCGAGCGTCTCGGCGTCCGTCTTGTTCGAGCCCGTCCCCTTCCTCAAGGTGTTAATCGCCCAGTTGATGCGCGACAGCACGTTCTCGGGCTCGGCGCCGACGTTGGTGCGCTCGGGGATGCCGTCCCAGATGGGGCGGAAGTCGATGTAGTGCCAGGTGTCGTAGGTGGAGTTGAGCGTGTCGCCGCGGAAGTCGTCCATCCAGACGGCAATCTGGACGGGGTCGTAGGTCTTCTCGCACGTCTCGGGCGTGTAGTATCCCGCGCAGAGCGTGATGAGCGGCCGGCGGTTCGGCGGCGGGATGAGCAGGCCGTCAACCCGCGCCTTCGCGACGGGCGTCAGGCGCAGGTACGCGACCTGCGCCACGATCATGTGTCCCGTGTCGTGCCACGCCAGCGCGCTCGCCGGCATGGACGCGAGCAGCGCGAGGGTGATGAAGACTCTACAGGTTGAGCGCATCGTTCTTCTCCTGATGAAAATGCTCGGGTAGTCTCTTAGAAAGTTTATTTGTAGAGCAGTACGCGCGCGCGGGCGCGGCGGAACTCGGCGAGCGTGGGCTGCCACGCGCGCTCGATTGACTCGGGCTCGTCGGCGCGCCGGACGCGCTCAAGCGTGTCTTCGTTGACGAGGAGGCGCTTGTAGTCCTCGACCTTCCAATCGTTCGGGTAAAGTCTCCGCAGCGCGACGGCCATCTCCAAACCCGTCCGCACGGGCCGGAAGCGCGCGCGGTCGGTGACGACGAGGTTGACGCCGCCGCACTCCTGCTCCTTGTGGACGGAGGCGCGCGGCGTGAAGCGCACCGGCACGAAGCGCACGCCCGGAAGGTTCCGGCCGTTGAGATAGGTCGCGAGCTTGTGGCCGTCGAGCCACGGCGCGCCGACCAGCTCGAACGGCGTGTCCGTCCCACGCCCCACCGAGACGTTCGTCGTCTCAAGCAGACCGACGCCCGGGTACAGCGTCGCCTCCGTCAGGCTCCGCATGTTGGGCGAAGGGTTGACCCACGTCTGCCCCGTCGCGTCGAGCCACATCCCGCGCCGCCAGTTCTCCATCTTCACCACGCGCAGGTCGCAGCCTATCTTCCGCTGCTCGTTGAAGAGGCGCGCCAGCTCGCCCACGGTCATCCCGTGGCGCACGGGAATCTGGTGGTAGGCGATGATGGAGAGCTTGTCCGCGTCGGCCACGGGGCCGTCCACTTCGAGCCCCCCGATGGGATTCGGCCGGTCGAGCACGAAGAACGGGAGGTGCGCCTTCGCGGCCTCCTCCATCCCGTAGCCCATCGTGGACGCGTAGGTGTAGAAGCGCACACCTATGTCCTGTATGTCGAAGACGAGCGCGTCCAGGTCTTTCAACTGCTCGGGCTTCGGGCGGCGCGACTCGCCGTAGAGAGAGTAGATCGGCAACCCCGTCTTCTCGTCGCGCGTGTCGCTGAACTTCTCGTCAACCTGCCCGCGGATGCCGTGCTCGGGCGCGAAGAGCGCCGTCAGTTTGACGCCCGGCGCCTCGCGCAGCACGTCGATGGTCTGGCGACCGGCGCGGTCGCGCCCGGTGTGGTTCGTGATGAGCCCGACGCGCAAGTTCTGCAACTCCTTGAAGCCGTCGCGCGCGAGCACGTCGATGCCATTGAGCACGTCCGTCTGCTCGGGCGCGAGCGCGCCGCCCTCCTCCGCCTTGCGCGCCTCGGCCACGTCGGAGGTGAACTTCGCGAGCCCCGTGAGCATGTCCCGCACGTACTGCGCCTGCTCCAACTGCGCGCGCGCCGTCACCCCCACGTCCGTGATCGCGCCCGCGACGACGTTCGCCACGCGGCCGCGCAGAGGCCCCACGTCGCCCTTGCCGTCCGGGTGCACGCGGTTCGAGAGGAAGACGACGAACGTCTCGCTCGCCGGGTCGATCCAGAGCGACGTGCCCGTGAAGCCCGTGTGCCCGAAGGAGCCGTCGGGGAAGATGTCGCCGCGGTTGGTCGAGAACGTCGTGTGTACGTCCCACCCGAGGCCGCGCGCGCCGCCCTCTTCCGTGACCTGCCGCGGCCGCGTCAGCTCGGCGACGCCGAGCGGCGAGAGGATGCGGACGCCGTTGTACTCGCCGCCGTTGAGGATCATCTGGCAGAAGACGGCGAGGTCGTCGGCCGTCGAGAAGAGTCCGGCGTGGCCCGCGACGCCGCCCATGCGGTTGGCCGTCGGGTCGTGCACCTGCCCGCGCAGCATCGTCTCGCCGACAGAGCCCGCGTCCCCCGTGCCGCCGAGGTAGCTCTTCATCCCGCGGATGGACTCGGTCGGCGCGATGCGTTTGACGAATGGGTCGGAAGCGTTGGCGGCGCCTATCCGGCGGAAGCCCGTGTCCTTCATGCCGAGCGGCTCGAAGATGTTCCTGCGCGCGAAGGCGTCGAGCGGCTCGCCCGACACGCGTTGGATGATCTCGCCCATCACGATCATGCCGATGTCGCTGTAGACGAAGCGCGCGCCGGGCGCGGAGCGCAAAGGCTCGACGTAGAGTCGCTTGAGCATCTCTTCGCGCCCCTGCCACTGGTCGCCCAGGTCGAAGTCGGGCGCGTAGCCGGAGCGGTGCGTGAGCAGGTGCTCGACGGTGATGCGTTCCCTGCCCTCGCCCTTCAGCTCGGGGATGTAGCGCGAGACGGGGTCGCTCAGGCGGAGCTTGCCGCGCTCGACGAGAATCATCGCGCTCGTCGTGGTCGCGACGACCTTCGTCAGACTCGCGAGGTCGAAGACGGTGTCAACCGTCATCTCCTCGCGCGCCGGGACGAGCGCGCGCGCGCCGTAAGCCCTGCGCCAGACCACGCCGCCGCGCCGCGCGACGAGCACGACCGCGCCGGGCAGCTCCTTCTTCTGAATAGATTCCGCCACCGCGGCGTCGATGAAGGCCAGACGGTCGGCCGCCATCGAGACCTTTGCGGGCACGACGCTCGGCAGCGGCGCGGCGCAAACGTTCGCGACGCATGCGAGCGTCAGGGCAAAGGCCGCGGCCGCTCTGAGACTTCTCGGGGTTTCTCTTCTCATTGGCTGGAGACGGCCGCGGGCGGCGCGGCCTTCAACTGGATGCCCGTGCCGCGCGGGTAGAGGCCGGGGAGCGAGATGGGTAGCCGGCCGCTGAAGTCTGCGCGGCCGAGGAGTGCGCGCGCGGCGGCGCGTTGCAGGCTCGGCATGTCGCCGTAGGCGACGACGTACGTGCCGAGCCCCTTGAAGCTTTGCAAAAGGTACGGGTTGCCGAAGCTGACGCCGACGACCGGCACCTTCTTCTCAAGCAGCGCGTTCAGGACGCGCGCGTCCTGCTCGGGGAGCCCGACGCTGTTGGTCGCGCCCGACCTCACGCGCCCGTACATCGAGGCTATAACCACGTCCGCCTTCTGCGCGCGTTCGAGCGCGTCCGTGACCTCCACCTCGGTCGAGCGCGAGTCGAGCACGACCGTCTCGGCCCGCGTGCCCAGACGCGCCAGTTGCGAGACGAACGGGTTTGCGATCCAGAAGCGGTCTTCGCCGTTCGTGATGGCGAGGTTGAAGACGCGCGCGCCGGGGTTGAGGCCCCCGCCGTCGGCGGGCGCGGCGAGTTTGGCGTGGTGTTCGGGGGCCGGGGGCGCGGGG
>CAXTSK010000299.1:0-6798 GCA_964246655.1 uncultured Pyrinomonadaceae bacterium | reverse complement strand
GGTAGAGGAAGTCGTGGTAGTGCGTGCAGACGAACGTGCGCGAGTCGTCTATCGGATTGGCCGAAGTCTCATCGGTGTCGTCTACGATCTGGAGCGTGGCCGTCGAGATCGCCCCCAGCGTCGAGCCGCCGGACGGGTTCGAGAGCGAAATCGTGAACGACTCAGTCCCTTCCGCGTAGCCGTCCTCGTTGATGAGCAGGGGCAGACTCTTCTGCGTCTCGCCCGGCTCGAAGACGAGGCGTCCGACGACGTACTCGAAATCCCCCTTCTGCTTGGCCGTGCCGTCATTGCTCGTGACATCGACGGTCGCGCGCCCGCTGTTCGTCCCCGTCCGCACGACCTGCGCCAAGACCTGCGTGCAGTCCTCCTGCACCGTGTAGACCGCGGAGCTGAATTGCAGGAAGGAGGTCGGCGCGGGCGTCGGCGAAGCGCCCGGCGTCGGCGTCGGAGTAGGCGTCCCCGTCGGTGTCGGTGTTGCGGTCGGAGTCGGAGTCGGAGTCGCCGTCGGCGTCGGAGTAGGCGTCGGAGTAGGCGTCGGAGTAGGCGTCGGCGTGGGCGTCGGCGTGGGCGTCGTGTCCGCGGCCCCGAGGTCGTGGATGACGACGTTATCGACGTACCAGCCGGAGTCCGCGCCGCTCGTCGTGCCCACGTCCGAAGTCATGCGGAAGCGGAGGTAGATGGGCAGCCCCTCCGGGTTGTTGTCGCCGCCGGGCGCGAACTCGCCGAGCGCGACGCGGACGTGGTGTAAGCCCTTGATGCCCGTGTAGGCGCGGCGACCCAACAGCGCCGTGCCGGGCACGCCCGTCCCCGCGAGGTCGCCGTCGAGTTTCGCATTGTAGAGCCCCTCGACGATGTAGTTGCCGAGGTCGTAGGTCGTGGTGTTGTCGGGGAAAGGCGTCGCGTTGAAGTTCGGGCCGCCCTTCGCCACCTCAAGCACGCCGCCGTCGAAGCGCGCCTCGGTCGAGAAGAAGTGATCGAAGTCCATAACGGAGGTCGCGCTCAAAGTCAGCGGCCCGATGGCGGCCGTGATGTCGCTGCTCGCGCCGTCCGAGCCCGGGTCGAAGTCGGGCGCGTACATCGTCGAGGAGGCCGCGCCGCCGGGGACGGGCACGTTCGTCACGCGCTGCCACACGGGTTGCCCCTCCTGCGGGTCTGTGCCCGACTCCTGAAGCGGAGGCTGGAAGCGCGTGTCCGCCGAAGAAGCTTCATAAGTCTCAAGCGGGAAGGGTTGGAACGACTTGAAGGAGTTGATGCTTGGAATGTTGTATCGCACCTGCCGGTTGCCGGCGTCGTTCGTGTCCTTCTTCCCGGCGGCGTTACGCGCCTGGACAATGTAGTAGTAAACCTGCCCGAGTTGCCGCCCCGTGTCGTTGAATTCGAGCGCGGTCAAGCCCTGTGCGACGCGGTTTGCGTCCGCGGGCGTGAAGGTCGGCTCCTGCGTGCCGTCGCCCGGCTCGACGTGCTCGACGCGGAACACGTCGTAGACGCAGTCGGCGCAGACGACGAACGCGTCGCCCGCGACGTTCGGCGTGGTGGCGGCGTTCCACCTGACCGTCAGGCTGTTGCCGGTCTTCGGGTCTACGATCTGGTCGGCGCCGAAGAAGATCGGCGGGGTGATGTTCACGCCGTTCGTGATGAGGACGCTCTTCGTGTCGGAGAGCGAGACGCAGTCGGTCGAGGCGTCGCGGCTGGCGCGCACCTGGTAGAAGTAGGTCTGGCCGGCGAGGAGATTGCTGTCCTCGAAGGTTGTCTGCGTGGCCGGAATCTCGCCGGCCTTCGTGTAAGGCCCGTCGGCCTTCGTCGCGCGCGAGATGACGTACTGCGCCGCGCCCACGACGGGCACGCCGCCGTTGATCGTGACGGTCACCTTGTTCGCGGCGTTGTTGGCGAGTGCGAACGAAGGCGCGGCGAGCGGCCCGAGCGTCTCGCAGGCGGTGACGGTCGCGGGCACCGTGAAGTCTTCCACGACGGCGTTCGGGCCGCCCGAGCCGTTGGCCGATTGCGCGTTCTGCCCGACGCCGTGGCTCGCGAACGCGCGCCAGATGATCGAGCGGTTCTCGCCGCCCGTCAGCTCCTCGTCGGCGAGCAGGATCGAGTCGCGCGTGTCCACGATGGAAGGGTTGCACGGCGAGAGTTGCAGGCCGCGGAGCACCAAGGTGTCTGCGAGGCGCGCTCCCTTCGAGACGGCCGTGGCGAGCGGCCCCGTGCGGTTGCCACGTGTTTGGATTTCAGTTTCGAGGAGGCCGGGGCGGACGATGTGCTCGCCCGCCTTGATGGTCGGCACCTGCGTCCCGACCTGTTCGGGCGGCACGATGCCGGGCTGCGGCAGGGGCACGCCGCTCACGGTCGTGCCCGTCGTCGTCGTGTTGAAATTCGCCCTGTAGTTAATCGGGTGGTTGAGGTCGATGGAGCGAACCTGTCGCGGCCCGATGAAGAACTGTGCGCTCGTCAGGACGTTGCCGTTCAGGCGCCGCGTGCCGTCGAAGAAGACGCCGTTCGGGTCTTTCATAATCAACAGCTCGCGCATGTCCCACAGCATCGCCGCGAAGACCTCACCCACGTCGTGCACCTCGAAGGGGACGGAGCCGGGGTCGGGGTCGGGCACGCCCTGGTCGCGCCGGTTGAGCGCGTTGCCGTTGAGCGAGCCGTAAGACCAACGGTAGTTGGTGTAAGGCAGACGGCGGATGCCGATGTCGAACTCGCCCGTGACGTACTCGCCTTCGGAGTCGTCGTCAGACATCGAAGTGGCGATGAAATCGGACCAGCCTTCGCCCTGCCCGCCGGACTCGCCGACGAGCGGCGTCCCCAAGCAGTCGGCCGTGCCCTTGCCGGCGGAGCGGTTCGAGACGCCGTGATAAAACTCGTGCCCGACCACGTCGAAGTCGAGGTCGCCGTCCGCGCGGCGGAAGTTCTTCTCGGTGAAGAGGTACATCTGCATGCGCGGCGCCGAGCCGTCGTTCGGCGTGCTCATGTTGGCGTTGTCCGTGCCCGAGCCGTCCTGCACGTTCGCGCTCAGGGCATCCTGCCCCGCCCCGCCGAGCCCGAAGTTGTCCTGCTGGAAGTTCCACGTCGCCTCGGTGAAGCCGATGCTGTAGAGGTAATCGTGCAGGACGTTGGTGTAGTAGAAGAGCGAGACCGCGCCGGGGTACACGTCGGCGTCGGAGCTGGCCGGGTAGATGACGTTGCAGGGGCCGGCGGTCTGGCAGGGCAGCCCCGTCGGCGTCGCGGGCGTGATCGTGCCGGGGATGAACTCGATGGCGTCGGTGCCGCCGTACTCGTAGCCGTTCGTGAAGGTGTAGTACGGCGCGGTGAACTGGCGGCCGGCGCTGTAGCCCTTGACGCCGCTCGTCGTCTCGTCGTCGTCGGCGCGGTCGTCGGAGACGAGGACGTTGTTGCCCTCGGTGTAGCGCGACTGGAAGACCGAAGCGAGGACGCGCCCGTCGCGGAGTGTGACGCTCGCGCCGAGGGGCGTCAGGTCGGCGGAGAAGGGTTGGGCCTTGTCGCCGTTCGGCGAGTTGTCGGCGCGGTTGCGGTTCTTCGCCTCGTCGGGCATCTCGTACTTGTAGGCGCGCGTCGCGGCGCGGTTGTTGTCCGACTCGGCAAGCTCAGTCCCGCCCGTCCCCGTCGGCAGGTAGAACCAGCCGAAGCGCGAGCCCGCCGAAGGGTGCAAGGCGTCGGGGAAGCCGCGCGTCACCTGCCCGAAGGGCACGTTATAGATTTGCGCGAAGAGTGTCGTGCTCACGTCCGCGAACGGGTCTTCGACGCGCGCCGTGACGAGACTCTTCTTGAAGCCTCGGCCGTTGTTGCGGTTGGTCTCGTTCTCGTTGGTCTGGAAGTCGGGAGGGTCGCCCGGCGCGTTCGAGCGGCCGAAGCCGGAGCCGATGGTGCCGCCGACCACGGGGTTGCCGTTGCAGGCCGATGGCGGGACGTTGCCCGCGCACGTCCGGCGCCCCGAGAGCGCCGCGGGCATCCCGTCGAAGACCTTGCCCGCCGCGCTGCCGGCCGAGTTGTTCGACTCGACGAGGTTCTGCACGTCTGGGCGGAAGGTCGCGCGGCGGCTGTTGTTCGGGCCGCCGCCCGGCTCGCCGAAGAAGGCCGTGAGAGAGGTGCGGCGCAAGACCTCGCCGGTCTGCGCGTCCACCAAGTTGTTCCACATGATGCCGTGGTACTGCGGCGTCGTCAGCACGAAGTTGTATGCCTGCCTCCCCTCGTCCCCCAGGGGGAAGACGACGCGCGTGACGACGATGTCGCCCGTGAAGACACCGCCGCCGGAGTAAGACGGCGCCTCGACGAACTCGGGGGCCAGGTTGCCGAAGCTGCGCGGCACGCGCTTCGTCCCCGTCTGCTGCGGCGCGAAGCCCTCGAAGCCGAGCGAGGCGGCGGCCGACGCGACGGCCTCGGCGGGCGTGAGCGCGACGGTGTTCGTCACACGCAACTGCGGATAGCTGTCGCCGCCGACGTTGATGATCTGGCCGGCGCGGTTGACGTTGACCAGCACCTCGCCCTTGTAGACGGGCACGCCCTCGACCTGCTGCTCGTAGAGGAGCACGGTCGTCCCCATGTCGGGGAGCGTCGCGCGGCTCTTGAGGCGCAGGCCCTCCACGTCGCCCTCGCCGAAGCGGAAGACGCCCTGCCGGCTCCTGATGAAATCCTGCGCGACTTTTTCGGGCGGGTTCGCGCTCGGCGGAGAAAGATATCCCGCGTTCGCGAACATGTGACGCGGCGTCCCCGTCAGCGCGTTATAACGGACGCTGAGGCGCCCCCCCGCGGCCTTCTCAAGCGCGGCGAGCGCCTTGGCCTGCGCGGCGTCGGGCGCGCGTGAGGACGCACGGCTCACGCCCTTCGCACCATCTTGCGGCGGCACGGCGCGGCCTTCGCGGCTGAGCACGCCGCCGGGGACACGAACGTCCAACTCGGACGGAAGAGTCCGCTGCGCTTCCCTCCGCGAAGCGGACGAGACGAAGAGCGTGGACGCCAGGATGAGCGCCATGAGGAGACAGAACAACGACCCGCGCAGAAATCTTTGGTGATTCATATGTGTGCCTGTCGGTGAGACCGCGGGTCGGCGTGCGGGGCAAGCGCAAGGGACGGCGGCCGGCGCTCGCAGCGGAGCGCGATTCAGTCATATCGTGTGCGTCAGGGGAGGCAGAGAGAGCGGGGGCTCTTCTGCTACTTGGGCAAGTTGCGTGTCGGAATGGTTGGGACTTTAACGTCCGTGCGGACCTTTGTCAACCTTGCTTCCGCATCCGTGTAAAGGCAATATGTGCGTCCGAGGCTCACCCGAATTGTCCCGGGACGAAAAGTGGAATGTCCAGCCGCACCTCAGATTCGGTAAACGCTCCCGCCGTCAGCGTCGTGCTACCGACGTACAACCGCGCCCCTCTGCTCGGCCGCTCCATCCGCAGCGTGCTCGCGCAAAGCTACACGGACTTCGAAGTCATCGTGGTTGACGACGGCTCGACGGACGGTACGTCGGAGGTCGTGAAGGCTTTCGGCGATCCGCGCGTCAGGTACGTCGCGCTCGCGCGTAACGCGGGCGCGGGCGCCGCACGCAACGCCGGCATTCGGATGGCAAGGGGAAAGTTCCTCGCCTTTCAGGATTCGGACGACGAGTGGGCGGAGTCGAAACTGGCGAAGCAGATGACAGTGTTCGGGTGCGGGACGAAAAGGCTTGGGGTGGTCTATTCGGACATGGAGTTGATACGCGCGGACGGGATGGCCGACTACTTCGCGGCGCCCGGCGTGACCGACGGCCGCCTCATCGACCCGGCCACGCGGTTCTATCAGGTTCATCACATCGGCATACAGTCGGCGGTCATCAGGCGCGAGTACGTGGAAGCGGCCGGCCACTTCGACGAGGGCCTGCCGGCCTTCGAAGACATGGAGCTGTTCATACGGCTCTCAAGGCTGTGCGACTTTCAACGCCTGCGCGAGCCGCTGGTGAAGTACCACGACACGCAGGGCATCTCGCACGACCCGCGCGCGCGTTGGGTCGGCAGGAAGCTGTTGCTGAAGCTTTACTGGGGGGAGCTTCTGACCCACAATCCACGCTTCCTGCTCAACGAGGTGCGTTGGCTCTACGCGAGGCGGCGCTCGGCGGCGAGGGCGAAGGGCGAAGGCGCGCCGACGCCCCAGGCCGTGACCTCATGACATCAAACAAGCGGGAGGAACCTTTGGTCACACAGAGGGTCTTAGCCATCGGCCTCGACGGTTACGAGGAGTCGCTCGAACGCCGACTCATCGAGGCGGGCGAACTGCCGACGATGGCGCGGCTGCGCGAGAGGAGCGCGAGATACCTTCTCGACCACGGCCCGGCGCAGCGCTCGGGCCTCGCGTGGGAGCACGTCAGCACGGGGCTCTCGCCGGAGCGTGCGGACCGCTGGGCCGCTTTACACTTCGACCCGCGGACGTACGAGGTTTGGCAGGAGGGGACGCGCCTTGCGCCCTTTGCCGCGCGGCTCAAGTCCCGCACCGTCGTCTTCGACGCGCCCTACTTCGACCTCGCGCAGGCGCCGCAGGTGCGCGGCGTGGTCGGCTGGGGCGCGCACCACCCGGGCATCCCCGTCGCCGCGCAACCCGACAATCTGCTCCCCGAGTTCGAGGCGCGCTTCGGGAAGTATCCGGCCGAGCAGGGGATTTACGGAGTCGTGGGGGCTTCGCCCGAGCGAGCGCGGGAGATGGGCGAGGCGCTCGCGCGAGGGGTCGCGCGGCGCGCGGAGGCGGCGCGCTGGCTGCTCGGCGAACGCCTGCCGGATTGGGTCTTAGCTTTAGTCGTCGTGAGCGGGCGTCAGTCCGCAA
>CAXTSK010000298.1:0-6813 GCA_964246655.1 uncultured Pyrinomonadaceae bacterium | reverse complement strand
ACCTCGCGCAGGGAGTCGTAGCCCGGGTGCAGCGCCCCGATGCGATAGCGCTTGCTCACTCCTTCGACGCTGACGACGACGGGCTCCATCTCTCTTCTCAGATCACGTCGGCGAAGGTGTCTTCGAGGCGTCGGAAGACGTAGTAGGCGAGGCAGACCAGCACGGGCGCGGCCGCGGCCGGCACCGCGACGAGCTGCCAGTCGAACCGCGTGCCCGCGAGCGCGGCGCGGAAGCCTTCGAGCACGCCCGTCATCGGGTTGGCGACGAACGCCCAGCGCCAGCGCTGCGGCACGAGGTCGATGGGGTAGAGGACGGGCGAGGCGAACATCCACAGTTGCAGAAGGAAGGGGAGCGCGTGGCGCAGGTCGCGGTAGCGCACCGTCAGGGCCGACGCGACCATCCCCACCGAGAGCGCGAGCATCGCGCCGAGCAGCAGGAAGACGGGCAGGAGCAGCAGCCCCCAGGTGACGTGCACCTGATAGTAGAGCGCGAGCAGCGCGAGCGGCACCGCGCCGACCGAGAGGTCTACGAGGCCGGCGCCGACGGCCGCCGCCGGAATGAAGGCGCGCGGGAAGTAGACCTTCGTGACGAGGCTCGTGTTGCTGATGAGGCTGTGCGTCCCCGAAGTGACCGAGACCGAGAAGAACGTCCACAGCAGCAGCCCTGCGTAGGCGAAGAGCGGGTAGGGGATGTCGCCCTCGCCCCCCTTCACGAAGCGCGTGAAGACGAGCGTGAAGATGAGCATCGTCAGCAGAGGTTGGATGACGACCCACGCGACGCCCATCAACGTCTGCTTGTAACGCACCTTGATGTCGCGCCACGTGAGGAAGTAGAGCAGCTCGCGGTAGGCCCAGAGGTCTGCGAGGTTGAGCTGGACGCCCGCCGCCTCCGGCTTGAGCACGGCGTGCTTCAGCCCCGCGAGCGCGGCCGTGTCCTGAGCCGTCCCCGTCCGCGCGCGCGCCGCCGCGCCCGCCGCGGGCAGGCCGGTCTCCGTCGTTTCGCTTGTCTTGGAACTCATCAATTCTCAAACGTCAGCAACCGGTAAGTCTGCCAGCCGCGACCGCGAGCGTCAAACGTGAAGCGGACACGCGGCTTGAACCGCCACAGGCGCGTTTGTACACTGGCCGACGTTGAGCATCGCGAACAAAATCAAACGTGCGCTGCGTGGGCGCGTCCCCTTCGGCGCGGCGGCGCTTGAGGCGGGCCGAAGGGCCGCCGTCGCGGTGCGTCTTCGCGGCGAGCGGGCCTTGTTGAAGAACGGGAAGTCCGGCGGCGAAGTCACACGGGCGCAGCTCGCGCCGGGGTTCGCGCGGATGAGCGGCGCGGAGCTGCTTGAGCACTTCCGCACGCGCGAGTCGCCGCGTATGCTCGCGGGGTTTGAAGATAAAGAGGGCGCGCGTGTTTACTTCGCGGCGAAGCGTGATGAGTTAGAAGCGGAGGCGCGGGGAGTCGTCGGGCACCGCTGGCCTCTGCTCGGCTACGGCGTGCGCGAGTTCGGCGCGCGCGTGAACTGGCTGCGAGAGCCCACGTCGGGCGTGCGCTGGCCGCTCGACTTCCACGCCGACGTGGCGCTCGTGCGCGACGACGGCTCGGACGTGCGCGTGCTGTGGGAGCTGAACCGGCTCGGGCACCTGCTCACCCTCGGGCGCGCGTACGCGTTGGGGGGCGGCGAGGAGTTGGCCGAAGAGTTCTTCGCGCAGGTCGAGTCGTGGGCCGCGCAGAACCCTCCGGGCTTCGGGCCGAACTGGGCCTGCGCGATGGAGGTCGCGCTGCGCGCCGTCAACCTGCTCGCGGCGTTCCACCTGTTCCGGCGCTCGCCCGCGATGAATGACGAAAGACTCGCTCGACTCCTCGCGCTCTTCGACGCGCATGGCCGCCACGTCCGGCGCAACCTCGAATACTCTTACATCGCGACGAGCAACCATTACCTTTCGGACGTGACGGGCCTCCTCTGGCTCGGCCTGCTCCTGCCGGAACTTGAAGCGGCCGACGGTTGGCGCGAGTTCGCCTTGAAAGAGCTGCCGCGCGAGCTGGACAGGCAGGTCTTGCCGGACGGCGCCGACTGGGAGGCTTCGACCAACTACCATCGCTTCGCCGCGGAAATTTTCCTCTACAGCTTTCTCCTCTGCCGCGAGAACGGCTTTGAAGTCGGCGAGCGTGCGTGGGCGAAGGTGCACTCGATGCTCGAATACGTGCGGGCAATCTTGCGGCCGGACGGACGCGCGCCGCTCGTCGGCGACGCGGACGGCGGACAGTTCCTCCCGCTCGCGCGGCGCGGCGCAGACGAGCACGCGTATCTGCTCGCCGTCGGCGCTGTCGTCTTTCGCGAGCCGCGCTTTAAAGTTTTGGACGAGGCGCCCGAGGAGGTCTTCCGGCTCCTCGGCACCGAAGGCGTCCGGGCGTTCGAAGAGTTGAAGACGGCGGGCGTCCCAACGTCCGAGTCGTTCGCGCACGCGGGCGTGTGCGTGCTGCGCGAGGGCGACCTGTATCTGCACCTAAACGCAGGCGGCGCGGGCCTGGGCGGGCGTGGCGCGCACGGGCACAACGACGCTTTGAGCATAGAGGTCTCCGCCTGCGGCGTCAGCTTCATCGCCGACCCCGGCACCTACGTCTACACCTCTGACCTGCGCGCGCGCCACGAGTTCCGCTCGACCGCGTACCACTCGACCGTCGAGGTTGACGGCTTCGAGCAGAACACGACGCCCGAGTCCGCGCCCTTCTTCAACGGCGACGAGGCGCGCCCGCGCCTGCTCGACTTTGGCATGAAGGACGAGAGTGATTCTGCCGTCGCGGAACATCACGGCTACGAACGCCTGCCCGCGGGCGCCGTCAGGCACCGCCGCGAAGTCACCTTCGAGAAGCGTGGGCGCTACTGGCTCGTCGAAGACACTCTGAACGGCGAGGGCGAGCACGACTTCCGCTTTGTCTTCCACGCCGCGCCCGGCCGGGACGTGCGTGTCGAAGGTTCGGCCGTCGAGATTCTCGACGCCGCTTCGGGCGCGCGGCTCGTCGTCGCTCCGCTCGAAGAACTCGTTGACGTAACGGTCGAGCCGCGCTGGTCTTCACGCGACTACGGCTCGAAGGAAGAGTCTGCGGCCGCCGTCTGGTCGCTCCGCGCGCCGGTGCCGCTCCGCGTGCGCTGGCTGCTCCTGCCTGTTTGCGCTGGCGAAGACGCGGGCGCGCGGTTAGAGTTGTTGACTCGGCTGAAGGTGGAGTTGAAAGCTTAAATTATGTGCGGCATCTGCGGAGTCTGGGAGTACGGGGCGGCCGAGGGGCGCGTCGAGCGCGCGCTCGTCGAGCGCATGCGCGACCGGATGCCGCACCGCGGGCCGGACGACGTGGGCGTCGAACTCTTCGACGGAGGGCGGCTCGGCCTCGGCTTCCGGCGGCTCTCCATCATCGACCTCTCGCCCGCCGGCCATCAGCCGATGCGCGGGTGCGAAGGCTCGGGCGTGTGGCTCGTCTTCAACGGCGAGATTTACAATCACGCGGAACTGCGCGAGGGACTCGAACAGCGCGGCCACCGTTACCGCTCGCGCACGGACAGCGAGACGATCATTCACCTGTACGAAGAGCGCGGCCTCGACTTCGTCAAGGAGATCGAAGGCGACTTCGGCATCGCCGTCTGGGACGAGGCGCACGGGCGGCTGGTGCTCGCGCGCGACCGCGTCGGCGTCAAGCCGCTCTACTATTATTCGAACGGCGGCCGCCTCATCTTCGCCTCGGAGATAAAAGCCATCCTCGCGCACCCTTCGGTCTCGGCCGAGCTGGACGAAAAATCGCTCGTCCACTACCTCTCCTTCCTCACCACGCCCGCGCCGCGCACGCTCTTCCGCGGCGTCGGCAAGCTGCCCGCGGGCCACATGCTCGTCTGCGAGCGCGGCGGGGAAGTGAAGATGATTCGCTACTGGGACGCGCTCCCGCCCGAGCCGCCGACGAACGGCGCGCGCGCGACTCACGAAGAGGAGTACCGCGAAGAAATCCTCCGCTTGCTGCGCGAGTCGATTAAGAAACGCATGATGGCCGACGTGCCCTTCGGCGTCTTCCTCTCGGGCGGCGTGGACTCCTCGGCCAACGTGGCGTTGATGGCCGAGCAGATGTCGCGCCCCATCGAGACCTTCACCGTCGCTTATAAAGACCATGAAGAATTGAATGAGCTTGACTCCGCGCGCGACATCGCGCGGCGCTTCGCGACGAGCCACCACGAAGTCCTCATCGGCGAGCAGGAGATGCTCGACTTCCTGCCCGACCTCGTCTTCCACCAGGACGAGCCGCTGGCCGACCCGGTCTGCGTGCCGCTCTACTACGTCTCGCGGCTCGCGCGCGAGTCGGGCACCATCGTCGTGCAGGTCGGCGAGGGCTCGGACGAGCTGTTCAGCGGTTACGACAAGTACGTCAAGTACCTGCGCCTTTACGAGCGCTTCTGGCGTCACACTGAAGCGCTGCCCGCCTTCGCGCGGCGTGCGGCCGGGGCGCTGGCGCAGCCGCTCGTGACGGCCGCGACGGGCAAGGCCGAGGCGGTCGAACTCGCGCGGCGCTTCGGCGCGGGCGAGTCGCTCTTCAGCGGCGCGGCCGTCGTCTTCGACGAGACGATGAAAGGCCGGCTCATCGCGGCGGAGACGCGCGCGCGCCTCGCGGGGCTCTCCTCTTACGAGGTCGTCAAAGAAGACCTCGAACGCGTCGCGCGCGAGCGGCCTGCGTCCGACTTCCTCGCGCGCATGACCTACCTTGAGCTGAAGCTGCGTCTGCCCGAGCTGCTCCTGATGCGCGTAGACAAGATGACGATGGCGACTTCGGTCGAGGCGCGCGTGCCGTTCCTCGACCAACACCTCGTCGAGTACGCGATGGGCGTCCCCCGCGCGCTGAAGGTCGAGGGGCGCAGCGGCAAGCACGTCCTCAAGCGCGCGCTCGAATCGGTGCTGCCGCGCGACGTACTCTACCGGCGCAAGCGGGGTTTCGGCGCGCCGGTCGAAGGTTGGTTCCGCGGCCCGTCGGCCGATGAACTTCAGTCGCGCGTGATGAACTCGACGCTCCGGCGGCGCGGCCTCCTCGACTACGACTTCGTCGCGCGCCTCTTCGAAGAGCACCGCCGCGGCGCGCGCGACTGGGGCTTCCACCTCTGGGCGCTCCTCAATCTCTCGCTCTGGTACGAGCGCTGGATTGATTCAACGGCTCATTGATTAATTGTTATTGAGTAGCGTCGTGCGGCGTTCGCCTGACGTTGGCGGTTGCGGCGTCGGACAAGTGAGTAGGGCATGAGCAGGCGGAGGGCGACTTTCGCAAGGGCCGCGGGCGAGGGCGCGCCGTCGAGGCCGCGGCGGAGGTACTTGAGGGCGGCGCGCTTGTCGCCGAGGCGGAGGAGGTCTTCGGCGCCGGCGAGGTTGAGCGCGCGCTGATAGCGTTCGAGCTGTTCGGGCTGGAGGCCGAGGTGGGCGGAGACGTTGCGCTGCGCTTCGAGGCGCGCCTCGATCATCCAGACGAAGTCGCCGCTGGTGTTCGTGCCGTGGCGGCGCCAGGCCGAGAGCACGCGCGGGTCGAAGGCGAAGTCGCCGTCGGCGCTCAGACGAAGATAAAGCTCGTAGTCTTCGAGCCGCGCGCGCTCGTTCCAGCCGTGACGCTCGACCGCGGCGCGCCGGTGCAGGACGGTCGGGCTCATCGGCGCGTAGGTCTCTTCGAGCAGCATCGCGCGCGCGTCGCCGTCGCTGTAGCGCGCCCAGTCGAGCGTGCAGTCGTAGACCTCGCCGCGTCCGTCAATCAGGTACGCGTGGCCGTAGGCGAGCACAGCGCGCGGCCTCTCTTCCAATAGCTTGACGCGCGCTTCGAGGAAGTCGGGCAGCCAGAGGTCGTCGGAGCCGAGGTAGGCGAAGTAAGAGCCTTCGGTCTGCTTGAGCCCCTCGTTGAGCGTGGCGCAGAGGCCGCGGTTCGCGCGCGCGATCAGCTCGCAGGGGAAGGGGCATTCCTTCAGCACGTCTGCGATGACGTGCGGCGAGCCGTCGCGCGAGCCGTCGTCGATGACGAGCAGGCGCGCGGGCGCGCGCGTCTGCGCGAAGATCGAGCGCAGCGCCGCCGCGACGTACGGCGCGTGGTTGTAGGAGGGCACGACGACCGCGACGCGCGCACCTTCAGAGAGTTGTGGTCCGTCCTTCGGCATGAGTAAAAAGGTCGTACTGCTTGGCCCCTACCCGCCGCCCCACGGCGGGGTCTCGATCTATGTCAGCACGCTCTTCGGGCACCTCAGGGCGCGCGGCCTGCGCCTTTGGACGTACGGCGACCGGGAGGTGCGCGGCCCCGGCGTGCGCTTCATGAAGGACAAGCGGCGCGAACTCGTCCCCGTGCTTCTGCGCGAGGGACGCGGCGCGCGCGTCGCCGACTGCACGCACTTCCTCCTTGAGTACCCGAGCGCGCTCGTGCCCGTCTGGCTGTTGCTCAAGCGCGCGCTCGGCTTCGAGTGGGTCAAGATTCTTCACGACGGCTCGTTGCCCTCGCGCCACGTCTCTTTCAAGCCCGCGCGCCGCGCGCTCTTCCGGCTCGCGGCCGGCGGCGTGACGGAGTTCGTCGTCGTCAGCGAAGAACTCGGGCGCTGGCTGCGCGAAGAGTTGAGAGTCACACAGCCGGTCTCGGTCGTCAAAAGTTTATTGCCCGTCGCGCGCGAGAAGGACGACGTGCTGCCCGAAGAACTCGAAGCGGCACTCGCGGATTATACGCGCCGCGCGCGGCGGGTCTGCTCCGTCGGCGCCTTCATCCCCGAGTACGGCTTCCGGCACGCGGCAGCAGCGGTCGAGCGCGTGCGGCTTGAGACGGGCGAGGACGTTG
>CAXTSK010000297.1:229-6830 GCA_964246655.1 uncultured Pyrinomonadaceae bacterium | reverse complement strand
GTTATATTTTGTGAGCAATAACGCGGAGGGTTGGCAGAACGGCTATTGCAACGGTCTTGAAAACCGTCGCCCGAAAGGGCTTGGGGGTTCGAGTCCCTCACCCTCCGCCAAGACAATTTTTCTTGAAGAAGAAGCCGCCCGCCCCCTGCAACGAGGCGCGGGCGGCTTCGGCTTTCGGGCGCAGTTCGATGGGGGGAGGGTTCGAGTGTTGATGTTCGCATTATGGCAGGGGGAGAACGTGTTGGAGAGGCTCTGGCGTCTGAGCGAGCCGGTGCGCTATTGGATCAACTACAAGTGGACGGTGGGCGACTTCCCCTTCTCCGCCGCGACGCTGACGCTCGGGCTGCTGGCGATAGTCTTCGCCGTCGTCTTCTCGCGCTACCTGCGCCGCTTCATCGAGCGGCGGATGGCGAGCCACAAGCATCTCGACCCGGGCGTGCAGTTCACCATCCTCCGGCTCGTCCATTACTTCGTCATCACGGTCGGCGCCATCGTCGCGCTGCGCATCGCGGTGTCGGCCGACTTCACCTCGCTGGCGGTCGCCTTCACCGCGCTCTCCATCGGCATCGGCTTCGGCCTCCAGTTCATCGCGGGCGACATCGCCTCCGGCTTCATCATCCTCTTCGAGCGCCCCGTCCGCGTCGGCGACTACGTGACCATCCCCGGCCCCGACGGCAAGCTCAGCGAGGGGATGGTGCGCAGCATCAACCTCCGCACGACCGTCGTCATGACCAACGACAACGTCGCCTCGGTCGTGCCCAACTCGAAGATCGTCAACCAGAACTTCCTCAACTGGACGTATAACCGCGAGCGGCGCGTGCGCATCTCCGTGCCCGTCGGCGTCTCCTACGAAGCCGACCCCGGCCACGTCACCGAGACGCTGCTGCGCGCCGTCGAGGGCGTCCAGTTCGTCCTCGAAGAGCCGAAGCCGACCGTGCAGTTCATGGAGTTCGGCGACTCCGCGCTCAACTTCCGCCTGCTCGTCTGGTCGGACAAGCCGCGCCGCCACCTCGTCGTCAAAAGCGCCATCCGCTACCAAATCCACCGCCTCTTCAAAGAAGAAGGCATCGAAATCCCCTTCCCGCAACGCGACATCAACATCCGCCCTGCCCCCGAAACGATGAAGTCGGAAGGCTGAACGATAAACTGAAAGCCTGTATTCTTTAGTTCATCGTTCAGCCTTCCGACTTCATCGTTCCCATCGTGTTGCAGAAAACGCGCGCGGACGTTAGGCTAGAGCCTGCGACTGAATGAATAGCCATTCAGCAGACCCGCCGCGCGGGCGGCACGGAGACCACCAGAGCCAGATGCGTACCGCACGTTCCCTTTCGGCCGCCCCTGTGGGCGACAAGCGCGAGGCCATCATGCGCGCCGCGACGAAGGTCTTCGCGCGCTCGGGCTACTTCAACTCGAAGGTGGCCGACGTGGCGCGCGAGGCCGGCGTCGCCGACGGCACCGTCTACCTCTACTTCAAGAGCAAGGAAGAGATTCTGCGCTCCATCTTCGAGCGCAATACGGGCGAGGCCGTGCGCGCGGGGCGCGAGGAGCTGGCGAAGATCGAAGACCCGCGCGAGAAGCTGCGCCGCATCGCGCGCCACCACCTCGAACGGCTCGGCGCCGACCGCGACCTCGCCATCGTCTTCCAGGTCGAGCTGCGCGGCACGACCAAGTTCATGGAGGAGTTCTCGGCCGCGGGGCTCGCCGAGTACCTCGGCCTCATCCGCGAGGTCTTCGAAGAGGGGCAGGCCGCGGGCGTCTTCCGCCGTAGCTTGAAGGCGAAGCTCGTCGCGAAAGTTCTCTTCGGCGCTTTGGACGAGATGGCGACCAACTGGATTCTGTCGAAGCGCCGCTACAAGCTCGCGCCGTTGGCCGACGAGGTGCTGGACATCTTCCTCGGGGGTGTGAGCGCTTGACGGTGGCGCCCACGGCGCGTTGGCCGGCGGGCACGTCCGCGGGTGGGCGGGCGCGCGCGGACGTGCCCGAGACGATTATCGCAATCGTGCTGCGCGCCCTCACGCTGAAGGCGCGGCCCGATGCGCTCAACTACAAGCGCGGGGGCGAGTGGCGGCCGCTCTCCTCGGAGGAATTGTTGCGCCGCGTGCGGCACGTCGCGCTCGGACTGCGCGCCCTGGGGCTGCGGCGCGGCGAACGCGCGGGCATCCTCTCGGAGAGTTCGCCCGAGTGGGTCATCGCCGATCTGGGCTGCCAGTTCGCGGGCGTCGTCAACGTCCCGCTCTACCCGACGCTCGCGCCGCAGCAGGTCTGCTACATCATGGAGGACTCGGGCGCGCTCCTCCTCTTCGTACAGAACCGCGCGGCTTACGAGCGCGTGCGCGAAACTCTGGCCTCGTGCGCGGCGCTCTCGACGGTCGTCCTCCTCTCGAACGAGAAAGGCGAAGGCGTGCTCACGCTCGCGGAGCTTGAGGCGCGCGGCGCGCAGCTCGAAGAAGAGCAGCCGCGCCTGATAGATGAACTCTACGGCGCGGTCTCGGCGGAAGACCTCGCGACGATCATCTACACTTCGGGGACGACGGGCGAGCCGAAGGGCGTGATGCTGACGCACTCGAACGTCGTCTCGAACCTCGTCGGCACGTCGGAGCGCCTGGCGTTTACGCCGGACGACATCGCGCTGTCGGTGCTGCCGCTCTCGCACGTCTTCGAGCGCGGCGCGATGTACATGTACCTGCACCACGGCGCGAAGGTCTTCTTCGCCGAGGCCATCGAACGCGTCGGCGACAACATGCGCGAGGTGCACCCGACGCTCCTCATCGCCGTCCCGCGCCTGTTCGAAAAAATCTACGAGCGCATCAAGGAGAAGGCGGCCGAGGGCGGGCGCGTGAAGACGGCGCTGCTCATGTGGGCCGTGGGCGTCGGCAAGCGCTGGGCCTACGCGACCGTCTGGAAGAAGCCGGTCGGCCCCCTCCTCAAGTTGCAGCAAGAGGTCGCGTCGCGGCTCGTCTTCTCGAAGTGGCGCGAGGCGACGGGCGGGCGCATCCGCCTCTTCTGCTCGGGCGGCGCGGCGCTCCCCGAAGAGCTGGGGCTTATCTTCTACGGCGCGGGCCTGCCCATCGTGCAGGGGTACGGCCTGACGGAGACCTCGCCCGTCATCTGCGTCAACGGCCCCGAGGACAACCGCATCGGCACCGTCGGGCAACCTATCCGGCACGTCGAGGTGCGCATCGCGGCGGACGGAGAGATCGAGACGCGCGGCCCCAACGTCATGCGCGGCTACTACAACAAGCCCGACGCGACGCGCGAGGTCTTCACCGAAGACGGCTGGTTCAAGACGGGCGACATCGGCGCGCTCGACGCGGAAGGCTACCTGCGCATCACCGACCGCAAGAAGGAGCTGTTCAAGACCTCGGGCGGCAAGTACGTCGCGCCGCAGCCAGTCGAGCAGCTCATCAAGCAGTCGCGCTTCGTCAGCCAGGTCGTGCTCGTCGGCAACGGGCGCAAGTTCCCCGCCGCGCTCATCGTCCCCGACTGGGAGATGCTCCGCTCCTACGCCCAGCACAAGGGGCTCGACTGCAAGACGCCGGCCGACTTCTGCCGCCACCCGCGCATCATCGACCTCCTCCAGCGCCAGGTGGACTCGCTCACCGCAGACCTCTCCCGCTACGAGCGCGTCAAGCGCGTCGCCCTCCTCGAAAAGGAGCTGACCATCGACGGCGGCGAACTCACCCCCACCCTCAAAATCAAACGCCGCGTCATCGACGAGAAGTACAAGGACATCATCGACCGCATCTACGAAGAGGCGGAAGCCCGACCGTGAAAACCCGTGAACCGTAAACCGTGAACCGTGACAAGAAGGAGTCTGCCTTCACTTGTCACGGTTCACGGTTTACGGTTCACGGGTTCCAAGCATCTCCTCCGCCCATTCAGCGACGGTGCGCCTCAACTCTTCCAACTGCTCGTCAAAAAAATGTCCGGCACCGGGGATGATTTTGATTTTGGCGAGGGAGGGGTCGGGGAGGCGTGCGGCGAGGGCGCGGAGGTCCGGGACGGAGCCGAACTCGTCGCGTTCGCCGTGGACGAGGAGAAGGGGCTTGCGGCAGTCCTTGAGGAAGGAGAAGTCGTACTCGCGCTCGGGGATGCTGACGGGCGTGCCGACGCCGACGAGGAAGCTGACGCGCGCATCAAGCGTTCCCACTTCGAGCCCGACGCGCGCGCCGAAGGAGAAGCCGGCGAGGAAGACCGGAAGGTTCGGGTATTTCTCGGTTAAATAATCTAACGCAATCCGCGCGTCCTCCTGCTCGCCGCCGCGCGCGGCCGTGTGCTCGCCGGTGGAGTGGCCGACGCCGCGGAAGTTGATGCGCAGGGTGACGGCGCCCGCGTCTTCGAGCCCGCGCGCCGTGCGGAAGACGACCTTGTTGTGCATCGTCCCGCCGTGCAAAGGGTGCGGGTGCAGCACGAGCGCGGCGGAGCGCGGCCCCTCACCGCGCGGCTCCTTCAGGATCGCCTCAAGCCGCCCGTGCGGCGCCGGGATGTGCAGGTTGCCTGCCGGGTACATGACAGTAAGCGGTGAGCAGTGAGCAGTTGAAGCCATGCCCGCCGCTTCTCCTTTAATTTGGGACTGAAACGGTTCGCTCTTTCTTTTAGCAGAAACAGTCGGCGTTGGCGAACATGCGCTTTATACTGCTCACCGCTCACTACTCACCGCTCACAGCATTTCTTGACTTGCCGCCGCGAAAAGCAGTAGGTTGTCGGCGCAAGCAATAGAACCCCCGACGACAAACACATGCTGGCAGTCCGGGCGTACGGCCCCGCCCGGGAACGAGCCAAGGGAGAGAGATGCCCGACCTCCGCCCCCACGGCGCGCAGAGTCCGAACCGGCATTGGAGCGAGTCGGCGCCCGCCCGCTATGCGCTGGCCGTGGCGGCGGCGGCAGCGGCCACGCTCGGGATGTTCGCGCTCTACGCCGCCTCCGGCATCGAGCGCGGCGCCGTCCCCTTCATCTTCTACTTCGTCGCCGTCATCGTCGTCGCGCTCTACGCCGGGCGCGGGCCGGTGCTGCTGTGCATCGTGCTCTCGGCGCTCGCCGCCAACTTCTTCTTCCTCAGCACTCCCTACACGCTCTCGCTCGACTTCGACGACGTGCTACAGACGGGCGTCTTCGTCGCCGTCTCGCTCCTCATCGCGGCGCTCGCCGAACGCAGCGCCCGCGCCGAGGCGCACGCCCGCGCCGACCGCGAGTCCTTGCAGACGACGCTGCGCAGCATCGGCGACGCCGTCATCGCCACCGACGGCCGCGGCCTCGTCCGCTTCCTGAACCCCGTGGCCGAGCGCCTCACGGGCTGGACGCTCGGGGAGGCCGAAGGACGACCCCTCGCCGAAATCTTCAAAATCGTCAACGAGATCACGCGCGCAACCGTCGAGAGCCCGGTCGAAAAAGTCCTGCGCGAGGGGCGGGTCGTCGGGCTCGCCAATCACACGGTGCTCATCGCGCGCGACGGCAGCGAAGTTCCCATCGACGACAGCGGCGCGCCCATCCGCAACGAGCGCGGGCGCACGTCGGGCGTCGTCCTCGTCTTTCACGACGTGACCGAGCAGCGCAAGGTCGAGCGCGCGCGCGCGCTCCAGGCGGCCATCGTCGAGTCTTCGAGCGAGGCCGTCATCGGCAAGACGCTCGGCGGCGTGGTCACGAGTTGGAACGCCGCGGCCGAGCGGATGTACGGCTACGCGGCCGAGGAGGCCGTCGGCCGGCACATCTCCTTCATCGTCCCGGAGGGTCTGCGAGCAGACCTCGAAGACATCCTCGCGCGCCTGGGCCGCGGCGAGCGCGTCGAGCGCGCGGAGACGGTGCGCGTACGCAAGGACGGCTCGACCGTCGAGGTGTCGCTCATCATCTCGCCCATCAGCGACGCTTCGGGGCGACTAATCGGCGCCTCGACCGTCGCGCGCGACATCACCGCACAGAGGCGCGCCGACGAGGAGCGCGCCCGTCTCTCGCGCCTCGTCGAACACGAGCGCGGGCGCCTGAGGAACCTCGTCGCCAACGTCCCCGGCGTGGTCTGGGAGGCGTGGGGCGAGCCCGACGAGTCGGGCCAGCGCATCGACTTCGTCAGCGAGCACGTCGAGACGATGCTCGGCTACACGGTCGAGGAGTGGCTCTCGACGCCCAACTTCTGGCTCTCCATTGTCCACCCCGAAGACCACGACCGCGCGGGCGCGGAGGCACGCGCCATCTTCGACTCCGGCCAGGGCGGCGCGAGCCAGTTCCGCTGGATGCACAAGGACGGGCGCGTCGTCCACGTCGAGTCGCGGTCGCGCGTCGTCCTCGACGAGCGCGGGCGCCCCGTCGGCATGCGCGGCGTGACGATGGACATCACCGAGCGCAAGGCCGCAGAGGAGCGCCTGCGCATCCTCTACGCACAGGCGCAGGAGGTCAACCGCGCCAAGGACGAGTTCCTCGCCACGCTCTCACACGAGTTGCGGACGCCGCTCACGCCCATCCTCGGGTGGACGCACATGATTCGGTCGGGCCGCCTCGGCGAGGCGGAGGTCGCGCAGGGCGTGCGCGTCATCGAGAAGAACTCGCAGTCGCTCGCGCGCCTCATCAACGACCTGCTCGACATGTCCTCGATCCGCATCTTGCCCGAGA
>CAXTSK010000297.1:0-219 GCA_964246655.1 uncultured Pyrinomonadaceae bacterium | reverse complement strand
TGCGGATCGTGCGCGCGCCCGTGGAACTCTCCGGCGTCGTGCGCGAGGCGGCCGAGACCGTCCGGCCGCAGGCCGACGCGCGCTCCGTCTCGGTCGAAGTCCAGTCCGGCGGACTCGATCCCGCGGTCGTCAGCGGCGACCGCACGCGCCTCGTGCAGGTCTTCTGGAACCTCCTGCACAACGCGGTGAAGTTCTCGCCCGAGGGCGGGCGCGTGCGCG
>CAXTSK010000296.1:0-6869 GCA_964246655.1 uncultured Pyrinomonadaceae bacterium | reverse complement strand
ATTATAACGGCGCGCCGCCGCTCGACGGCTTCCGCGGGGGCCGGTCGCGGCGCGCTCGCTCACCGCCAGGCGGTAGACGACGACGGCCGCGAACCCCAACAGAGGCAGGAGCGCGCCGACGACGAGCAGCACGAGGTGCCACTTGAGCGCCAGCGCACGCCGCGCCAACGGGTCGGACGGCGCGGGAGCCCCCTTGTCTTTGAGGTCAGCGGTCATGAATTAGTTTTAACTGCGGGCAAGACCTGCGCGTGCGGAACGGCGGATTGCAACGCCCGGCGCGGGGTGGCATCATCACATTTCCCAACGCTTCGTTCAAGCAGATTTAGGAGGCTCACTTGAACTCGGATTCGACAACGCTTCCCGCGGGCGGAGACGGAGGCGCCGTCGAGGCGGTCGTCGTCACGCGCGCGCGCGAACTCGTCGAAGGCTTCAAAGTCCGGCGCGTGCTCCCCTCGGTCAAAAGACGCATGGTCGGCCCCTTCATCTTCCTCGACCAGATGGGGCCGGAGATACTCCGCGACGGGCGCGGACTCGACGTGGCGCCGCACCCGCACATCGGGCTCGCCACCGTCACATATCTCTTTGAGGGCGAGCTCCTCCACCGCGACAGCCTCAGCACCGTCCAACTCATCCGCCCCGGCGAGGTCAACTGGATGAACGCCGGCGGCGGCATCGCGCACTCCGAACGTACTCCGTCTGAATTAAGGCGCGGGGAGTCGGAGCTGTTCGGCATTCAATCCTGGGTGGCGCTGCCCTTGCAGGACGAGGAGTCCGCGCCCGGCTTCTTTCATCACGACGCTTCGGAGCTGCCCGTCGTCGAGGGCGAGGGCAAGCGCGTGCGACTCATCGCCGGCTCGCTCTACGGCGCGCGGTCGCCCGTGCGGACTCTGTCCGAGCTGTTCTACGCCGACGCGACGCTCGCGCCCGGCAGCGTGCTCGACGTTCCGTCCGAACACGAAGAACGCGCCGCCTACGTCGTCGAAGGCTCAATCGAAGTCATCCCCGAGCGCGAAGTGTACGTGGCCGGTCAACTACTCCTGCTGAGACCCGGCGCGGAGGTCTTGCTGCGTTGCGCTTCGGGAAAGGCCGCGCGGCTGATGCTCCTCGGCGGCGCGCCGCTCGAAGGCAAGCGGCACATCTGGTGGAACTTCGTCTCAAGCTCGCCCGAGCGCATCGAGCAGGCCAAAGAGGACTGGCAAGCAGGCCGCTTCGCACACGTCCCCGGCGAGACCGAGCGCATCCCTCTGCCGCAGACCGGCCCGGCGGTCGTCCGCTACCCTTAGACTCATTTCAAGACTTCAATCCGCGTGACCGGGTGCAGCTCCCACGCGGTCGCGCGCCAGTTGCCCTTCGAGCCCGGCGCGGTGTGCTCCGACTCGTCCGCGTGCTCGCGGTCGAAGAGAAGCCAGCCCTCGAAGCGGCAGCGCCTCCCCACAAGCTCAACGCGCAGCGCGTCGGCCGACCAGTCCCGGCCTGACGCCGCCGCACTTCGCCTCGCGCGCGGCGAGACCTCCACGACCAGCCACTCCGTCCGCGGTGCTTCGGGGCGCGGCGCGACGTGTATGTGCACGTCGCGGTCGCGGTACGAGTAGCAGTTGGCCGCCTCGATCCCACCCTCCTTGACCTCGACGACGTAACCTTCGACGCTCCCCGCGCGCGATTCCGACCAGTGCCCGCGGTCTTCGCCCGGCCGCAGCAGGGATTCGAGCGAAACGCTCTCGTCGAACTCCTCGGGCTTCGGCGCCGCGGCGCGGTTCTTCAGACGCGCGAACTCGCGCCCGCCCGGCGTGACGGCCGCGCCCCCCGCCGGGCACACGCCCGCAGGGAGAAGCGCCGACCCACCGGCTGTCAACAAGAAGATGATTAAGAGAATCAGGCCCGCGGCCTTGACGCGTCTCAAACGATTCATCCCTTAAGGCCGGTAGTCGTAATGCCACGGCTCGCGCGGCGACGCGAGCGGCCCCGAAAACTTCGTGCTCGCGCGCGTGACCGCGTCGCGTACCTTCTCAGTCCAACCTTCCTTGTCCCACGCGCCCGCGCCCGTGGGGCCGGCGATCAACTGCGAGCCGCGCATCACCTGAAAGTCGAACGCGCGCGACTGCCCGTGCGGCGACAGCCCCGGCACGGCCAGCGTCGGCGTCACGCGCGTCGTCGCGCCGCGCAGGAAGCGCTCGAACCTCTGCACGTCGGTCGCCGTCGGAGCCTCCGCGTAAGACGAACCCGACAACTCCTCGCGCGCTCGCTCAAGCAGCTCGCTACCTGCGCGCGCGACCGAGTCGTTCTCGTTCCACTTCTTCAACTGCTCGTCCAGACTCCGCACCTGTGAGTTGACGTGCAGCGTGTAGCCCGGGTTCGCGTTCTCGAACTCGCGCCTGACCTTCTCAATCTCGGCCAGCGCCGCCGCGTACTCCGGCGACTTCTCGTAACTCTCGATGCGCTCGCGCGACCAAGCCCAACGCGACATCGCCTCACGCCCCGCGCGCAGGTAGCCGCGCAGCGCGAGCAGCCTCCGCGCGTCCGTCTCGACGCGCCTGAGCGCCTCGCCCTGCTCCGGCGTGAGGTCTGCGGCGGCCGCGAGCACGTACCTCTCAAGCTTACTTCCCGCCTCGGCCATGCCCTGTAGACTATTGGGCGACTCGGGGCTCGGACTGCCCACGGGAGTCGGCCGGCTCCCGGGAGTCGGACTCGTTTCGACGACCGCGCGGTTCTCGTTCCCCGCCGCGCCTGCGTTCGTCGTCGGGGCGTTCGGCGACGGCTCGACCAGGCAGCCGCCGAAAAGAACAGGGGCGAGCAGGAACGCACGCGCGAGTTTTCCGGGTGACATCAAAGCCTCCTTGTAAAACGACCTGCGACTCCGGCGCATTATGGCGCAGAGATGTGACGAGCCTTTTTCAGCCTCCGAGAGCGTTTAACACAAGGTTCGTGTGTAGCCGTTCTAACCCGCGCTTTCTTAAAGACTTGTACCGAACTTTTACGGTCAAATAGATAGTTAAAAATGTTCAACCATGTGTTGACAATCTAGAGCCATTTGTTAAAATCCGCCCATCCAGAACCCCCATTCTGGGCGGAGTGTGAGTTGTTTGCCCCAGTCGCTTGAGCCCCGACCAAGACGACCCGTTAGGCCAATCCTCAAAGCTGATAGTCGTTTTTCAGCAGGCCCGCCACGGCCTCTGTCTATCTGTCTCAAGGAAGAAGTTCATGCGCCGTATTGTCGTCTGGCTCTCCCTCGCGCTGTGCTTGGCCACGTTCGCGTCCCTGCCGATGGCACCGCCCTCGCGCGCGCAGTTGCTAGGTGACCTCACCCAAACTCTGAATCAAACACTGAACTCCGGCCGCAAAGTCTCGGCCGAGATCCTCCGCAAGGTCAACAACGGTCAGGGCGCGGAGCGCGTCCGCGTCATCGTCCGCCCGCGCGAAGCATGGTCGGGCGCGTTGGACACGTCGCTGCTCCTCAACGGCGCGAGCGACGTGAGGCAGTTTCAGAACTTTGACTTCCGCGCCGTCAACCTGCCGGCGGGCGCCGCAGCGGCGCTCGCGCAGCGCACGGACGTGGCCTACGTCTCTATCAACAAAGAGGTGCGCACGCTCGGCCACGTCTCTCTGACGACGGGCACCGACGCCGTGCGCGCGACCGCGGGGCCGAACACCTCCGGGCTCGACGGCACGGGCATCGGCATCGCCGTCCTCGACTCAGGCATCGACACAGGGCACAGGGCTTTCCTCGACAAGTCGAACGGCATGCGCGTCGTCGCAAGCGTTGACTTCACGGGCGAGGGGATAACCTCCGACCCTTACGGGCACGGGACGCACGTCGCCTCCATCGCCGCGGGCAACGGCCGCATCGCGCGCGCCGAGTACGTCGGCGTCGCGCCGAACGCGAACATCATCAACCTGCGCGTGCTCAACTCGCAGGGTGCGGGGACGACCACGTACCTCCTGCGCGCGCTCGACTGGGTTCTGACCAACCGCGCGCGCTTCAACATCCGCGTCGTCAACCTGAGCCTCGGGATGCCGGCCGTCGAATCCTACCGCGACGACCCCGCGTGCCAGGCCGTGCGCAGGCTGGTTGACGCGGGCGTCGTGGTCGTCGCCGCCGCGGGCAACAACGGGAAGGACGCTTCGGGGAACAAGATTTACGGACACATACACTCGCCGGGCAACGAGCCTTCGGCGCTGACCGTCGGCGCGGCGAACACCTTCGGCACCGACGCGCGCGGCGACGACGGCGTCGCCACCTACAGCTCGCGCGGCCCGACGCGCAGCTACCGCACCGACGCCACCGGCGTGCGCCACTACGACAACCTGATTAAGCCCGACGTGGTCGCGCCGGGCAACAAGATCGTCAACGCCGAGGCCGTGGACAACCGCCTCGTCACGGAGCACCCGGAGCTTGACGCGGGCGTGAGCCACGTTGACAGCCGCAAGCAGATGTACCTCAACGGCACGTCGATGGCGACGCCCGTCGCGGCGGGCGCGGCGGCGCTCATGCTGCAAGCCAACCCGACGCTGACGCCGAACCTCGTCAAGGCTCTGCTAATGTACTCGGCGCAACCGCTCGCGGGCTTCAACTTCTTCGAGCAGGGCGCGGGCGAGCTGAACGTCGAGGGCGCAGTCCGCTTAGCGAAGCTCGTCCGCACTGATCTTTCTTCTTCGACCCCGCTCGGCGACCCGCTGCTCACGGGCGCGCCGCCCGCGCCGCAGACGACCATCGCCGGCCACACCTTCAACTGGTCGCGCGGCCTCCTGCTCAACTACAACTACGTGACGGGCCTCGAACTCATCACGCGTTACCAGAAAATCTACGGCCTCGGCGTCATCACCGGCGACGGCGTCATCACGGGCGACGGCGTCATCACAGGCGACCTCACGATGATCACCGACGGCGTCATCACAGGCGATCAGGTCATGACGAGCGACGGCGTCATCACAGGCGACGGCGCGGCCTTCCTCGCCTCGTCAGCGTTGCTGCTCGAAGGGAGCACGCACCTGCGCGACGGCGATTTAATGAGCGACGGCGTCATCACCGGCGACGGCGTGATTACGGGTGACGGCGTCATCACGGGCGACCTCTTCCTACAGGCGCAGTCGGCCTCGCTCGCGGGCGACGCGACCGAGGCGATGGCCGCCGCGGTTGACGACGGCGAGGACTGCCTCGACTACTGAGTTCCGTCGAAGGGCCGAAACGCTCCCGACGGGTTTTAGTTAAACGACCTCACAGTTGAAACTCTTCACAAACGCCCCTCTCCCCGTACGAGGCTCGCGCCGTTCCGCGCGCTGCCGGCCAGAGGAAAAGCAGTAAAGACAATTCAGGAGGAGCTGTGGAGGACAGAAGGAATCCGGCTCGGCCGTTCATGTGGGCCGTCATCGCGCTGGGCACGGGGGCGGTAGTCTTCTCCGCCGCGTCGTTGCCTTTGGGGCGGCTCGACGCGCGCTTCCTGATGCTGGGCCTGCTGGTCTGCGTCGGGTCGCACGGGGCGGTGCGCATCCCGCGCGTGAGCGGGCGCATCACGGTCTCGGACACGCTCGTCTTCCTCACGCTGCTGCTCTACGGCGGCCCGGCGGCCGTTATGCTCTCTGCGCTCGAAGGCGTCTACGCTTCCTTACGCATCAGCCGCAAGCCCATCACCATCCTCTTCAACGCGGCCGTCCTCGCGCTCTCGACCTTCCTGACGGCCTCGGCGCTGCGCCTGCTCTTCGGCGCGGCCGACGTGGCGGCCAACGACTACACGCCCGCGGCGCTCGTCGCCATCTTCGTCATGGCGCTCGTGCAGTACGCGGCGAACACCGGCCTCATCGCCGTCGAGAAGTCCCTTAAGCTCGGCGAGCGCTTCTGGCCGACGTGGAAGACCTACTACCTCTGGACTTCGGTGACCTACCTCGCGGGCGCGTCCACCGCGGGCGTGACGGCGCGGCTCGTCCAGTCGGTCGGCTTCTACGCGGTGCTCGCCACGCTCCCGATCATCGCCATCATCTACTTCACCTACCTGACTTATCTCAAGAACATCGAACACTCCGAGGCGCACGTCCAGGAGCTTTCGCGCTACCTGCGCGAGTTAAAACTGAGCGAGGCCGAGCGCGAGAAGATTCTGCTCCGCGAGCAGGCCGCGCGCGCCGAGGCCGAGGCCGCGAACCGTTTGAAGGACGAGTTCCTTTCCACATTAAGTCACGAACTGAGGACGCCGCTCACCTCCATCATCGGCTGGACGAACCTGATGCGCGCGGGCCAGGTGCGCGGCGAGGTGCAGGCGCAGGCGCTTGAGACCATCGAGCGCAACGCGAAGGTTCAGTCGCGGCTCATCGACGACCTGTTAGACCTCTCGCGCATCATCTCGGGCAAGCTCCTGCTTGAGACGCGCGAGGTCAGCCTCGACACGGTCGTCTCGAACTCCATCGAGGTCGTGCGGCCCGCGGCCAACGCGAAGGGCATTCAACTGACCTACGAGTGCGAGCCGGGCGGCAAGACCGTCTCGGGCGACTCGGCGCGTCTGCAACAGGTGGCGTGGAACCTCTTGTCGAACGCGGTGAAGTTCACGCCCGAGGGCGGCCGTGTGAGCGTGCGCCTCGCGCGCGAAGGGGCGCGCGTGAAGTTCTCCGTGAGCGACACGGGGCGCGGCATCCCCGCCGAGTTCCTGCCGCACGTCTTCGACCGCTTCCGTCAGGCCGACAGCGCGACGACGCGCGCCTACGGCGGGCTCGGCCTCGGCCTTGCCATCGTCCGGCACCTGGCCGAGCTGCACGGCGGCGAGGTAAGGGCCGAGAGCGCGGGCGCGGATCAGGGCTCGACCTTCTCAGTCACCTTCCCGCTCATCGAATTGGGGGGGGGGGGGGGGGGGGGGGGGTGGGGGGGGGGGGGGGGGGGGGGGGGGGGG
>CAXTSK010000295.1:0-6887 GCA_964246655.1 uncultured Pyrinomonadaceae bacterium | reverse complement strand
CCTCGACGGGGAGTGGGAGTTGCAGCTCGTCGCCGATCTCGACCTCTTCGCCCGCCAGTTCCTTCTCCTCTTAGAGACAAAACTCACGCCCCCGGTTCTCGACCTCCTCGACGACGACTTTCGAAGCGAAGATTTCCAGGCCCGTCTCCGGCGCCCACTCGACCTGAATTTCCTCGCCCGACTTGAACTGCTTGCGGGCGGCGGCGCGCACGGCCTCCTTGACCGCCTCGATGACGACCTCGCGGTCTATGCCCTTCTCCTTGCAGACGGCGTCGATGCTTTGCCCGATGGATGCGCTCATAATTTTTAGAGACCGGAGGTTAGATGCCGGAGGCTGGTAAAAGACTTGCTAGTCCCTAGGTTCTGTTGACATAAGGATTTCTGAGAGTCGGTAATCGTTTGTGCTTGAGCAAGTTGGCTATATTGGCGGGCAACTCCACTCAAATCGGATAACCTGTTACCGCTCAGCCACTTGGCATCTGAACATCAACAGAACCTAGCCTCCAGTCTCCAGCCTCTGTTTTTTCTCCCGCTCGCGCTCTTCCGCGAGTCGGAACTCCTCTTCAACGTCTATCTCCAGGTTCGCCTTCGCGACCTCGGAGAGGGGGACGCGGACGCGCCCCGTGGTCTTGTCTTCGAACAGAATCTCTTCGCCCTCGACCCCCTCGATGCGCCCGCGGAAGTTGCGCTGGCCGTTAATCGCCCCGCGCGTCTTCAGCTTCGCCGGCTTCCCCGCGAACCTTTCAAAATCTGCGCGGCCGTAGAGCCCGCGCTCCAGTCCCGGCGAGGAGACTTCGAGGGTGTACGTGCCGCGGATGAAGTCTTCCACGTCGAGCACGGTGCCGACGTGCGTGGAGCCTTCGGAGCAGTCCGCGTGGGTGACGCCGCCCGGCTTGTCGATGAAGACGCGGACGACCGGGCTGCGCGGGCCGCCGGCGAATTCGACGTGGACGAGTTCCAGGCCGCGCTCTTCGGCCGTGCGGCGCGCGATCTCGCGCACACGCGCTTCGATGGAAGTCTCCCCGTCCAAAGCCCCCTCGCGCCCCCTTTCAAAAGCCCTCGCGCCCAAAAGAAAAAGTGGGCCAAAACCCACTGGCAACGCCACCGCGCTCCGAGCAAGGGGCGGATTATACGGGAAACGGCCCGCGCGGGCAACCCGGCAGAAGGTGAGCAGTGAGCGGTAAGCAGCGAGCAGTTTTAAGACGATTTTTTGGCCGCGTCGTCAGGGATTTTTAACTGCTTACTGCTCACCGCTCACTGTAGTTTCGACTTGACGATTTCGCTCACCGTCCGGCCGTCGGCCGCGCCGCCGAGCCTTCCTTGCACGGCCTTCATCACCGCGCCCATCTCCTTCATCGAGGAGGCGCCCGTCTCGGCGATGACCTCGGCGACCGCGCGCTCGATCTCCTCGCGCGAGGCGGCGCGCGGCAGATACTCCTCGATGACGGCGATCTCGGCCCGCTCCTTCTCGGCCAACTCCTCACGCCCGGCCTTCTCGTACT
Organism: uncultured Pyrinomonadaceae bacterium; assembly: GCA_964246655.1. GTDB lineage: Bacteria > Acidobacteriota > Blastocatellia > Pyrinomonadales > Pyrinomonadaceae > QHXN01. Next base: position 5,385 of record CAXTSK010000295.1, on the reverse strand, counting down.
GCTCGACCGAATCGCGCCGCTGCTTAACCAGAGATTGCAGCGCCTTCGTCAACTCCTCGTCCGTCAACTCGCCGCCCTTCTCGATCTCCCGGTTCTGCACCGCCGCCTTCACCATCCGCAAAGTAGACAGCCGCGCCGCCGCCTTCGCCTTCATGGCGGCGGTCATGTCACTCGTGATTCTCTCTTTCAGACTCATGGCCCCGAGCTTAACGCCCGGCGCGCTTCTTCTCAACCGCGGCGCGGAGGTCTTCGAGGGTGGTGGCGGGGCCGTGGACAGCGGCGATGCGTTGCACTTCGAGACCGGACTTTGTAACCCAGTCGAAGAAGTGGAGGGTGGTGTCGTTGACGGTCGTGGGCATGTACTTGCCGCTCAAGGGGAGGTTGACGAGGTCGCCCTGGAAGACGAGTTTCTCCTTCGGTAAATAGGCGACGAGCATCTCGGCGGCGTGGGGGCTGGGGCCGATGTCGATGATTTCGAGGGTCTGCTTGCCGTCGGTGAAGGTTCGCTTGCCACCCGAGACGAACTCGAAGAGGGGCTGGCGCGGGGCGCGCGTCTGGTCGTCGGGGAAGAGGGTGAAGTTCGAGGCCGCCATGCGCTCGAAGTATTTCCGGTTGGCGGGCGTCGTCACGACCGTCACGTCGTTGGCGACGTAGCTGCGCAGGCCGCCCGAGTGGTCGTCGTGGTGGTGCGTGACGACGACGTACTTGACGGGCTTCGTGGGGAACATCTCGCGCGCTTTGTTGATGGTCGGCTTCGGGCCGCGACCGCCCGCGTAGGGCTCGACGACCAAGACGTATGTGTCGAACTCGACGACGAGCGAGTTGGCGCCGCTCTCGAAGAGGTAGACGCCCTCGCCGAGCTTCGTCTCCTTCGTCGGCAAAGGGGCGGGGGCAGGCAGCTCCTCGAAGCCTTCGGGGCGCGCGAAGGCCGTGTCGGCGGGCTTCGTGTTGAAGCGGACTTCCGTGTACTTCACGTCCTCGATCAAATCCCCGCCGCGACGCGTCTGTCTGCCGGTGGGCACCATGACGCGCTCGACCGCACGGTAGCCGGGGAAGATCGTCTCCTGCACCACGTCGCCGTCCACGCCGTCCAAGACCATGTTCTCGTACTTCGAGAGCAGGTGCGTCTTCGAGTCGAAGAAGAGGTTCGACAGCACGCCGTTGGCGGCGGCGAAGATGACGACATCGTGCGGGCGGCCTTCGAACGTCTCCTGCCCCGCGTAGCGCAGCGTCGTCGCGCGCTGTTCGAGCGCGAGCCCGACGAGCAGGTGCGGGAGGCGCCGGACGAAGTTGAGCTGGATGGCCGGGAGATTCGCGGTGACGAGCGGCTGCACCGTTCGGTCGCGCTCGTTGACGAAGAAGCCCTGCCCGCCGCTGATGACGTTGCGCCCGCCGAAGACGAAGCCGCCGGGCAAAGGGTCGCGGTTCTCGAAGACGAAGCGCCCGCGGCGCACGTCCGCATAGAGCGTCTCGTCGCGCGTCATCTGATCCCAAGGCCCTTCGACTTTCAAACTCTGGTTGCGCGCCCACGTCGAGCCGCTCGTCTTCACCCACACGTCCTCGGCCGCGCGCAAAGCCTCCGCCCCGCCGAGCGCGCTCAGTCCCGCCTCGACGGTCTGGTACGCCTTGCGGTACGAGTCGGCCGTGGATGACTTCGGCATCTGCCGCGCGAGGGCCGCGTTTGAAAGGACGAGGCAGAAGGAGAGCGCGAGCAACAGTCTTCTGGTCATACGAAATCTTCTCCTCTCGGACAGGATTTTGGACGTGGGAGTTCCGACGACTGCGTGTGTAGTGCAATACGACCGGGCGGAAGGTAAGGTTTACGAGATGAGAGATTACTTGTGTGTCGCGTGCGGCGGGTGAATTTTTAACACAGAGACACAGAGACTGAGCTTGAACGTCATTTCGCTTCAGGCTGAGTCTCTGTGTCTCTGTGTTGAACTACTTACTCTATTCCGCGGCCTTGCGGTGGCCGTTCGAGCGAGCGAGGTGCGCGGCGAGGAAGCGGCCGGTGTGGGAGGCGGGGACGCGCATGACCTCTTCGGGCGTTCCCGTCGCGACGACGAGGCCGCCGGCGTCGCCGCCTTCGGGGCCGAGGTCGATGAGGTGGTCGGCCGTTTTGATGACATCTAAATTGTGTTCGATGACGAGGAGCGAGCCGCCCGCCTCGACCAGCGTGCGGAAGGCCGCGAGCAGCTTGTTGATGTCCTCGAAGTGAAGTCCCGTCGTCGGCTCGTCGAAGATGTAGAGCGTCTTGGCGCCCGTCCTCTTAGAGAGATAAGAGGCGAGCTTGACGCGCTGCGCCTCGCCGCCCGAGAGCGTCGTGGCCGACTGGCCGAGTCGCAGGTAGCCGAGGCCAACGTCATCTAAGACACGCAGGCGGTTGGCGATCTTCGAGGTGTCGCGGAAGAAGTTCATCGCCTCGCGGACGGTCATGCTGAGCACGTCGTTGATGTTCTTGCCGCGGTAACGCACGTCCAAGACCTGCGGCTTGAAGCGCGTGCCCTTGCACTCCTCGCAGACCAGTTCCACGTCGGCGAGGAACTGCATCTCGACCGTGACCGTGCCGTCGCCCTCGCACACGTCGCAGCGCCCGCCGGGGACGTTGAAGGAGAAGTGCGAGGGGTCTAAGCCCTTGCCCTGCGCGTCGCGCGTCTGCGAGAAGACCTCGCGGATGGCGTCGTAGACCTTGATGTAGGTGACCGGGTTCGAGCGCGGCGTCCGCCCGATGGGCGACTGGTCAACGAGAATCACGTCGTCCACGTTCGTCCCGCCCGCCAGCTCTCGGAACGTGCCGACCTGACCCTGCCACTCGCCGCGCTGCTTCTTCATGCCCGCATAAATAACGTCGTGCACGAGCGTCGATTTGCCCGAGCCCGAGACGCCCGTGACGCAGACGAACATCTCCAAAGGGATGTCCACGTCCACGTTCTTCAGGTTGTGTTCCGAAGCGCCGCGCACGGAGAGCTTCTTCTTCTTGACGGCGCGGCGCTGCTTCGGCTCTTTAATCTCGGCCTCGCCGCGGAGGTACTTGCCGGTGAGCGTCGCGCCTGATTTCAACAAGCCTTCAAAGTCGCCCTCGTAGATGACCTTGCCGCCCAGTTCGCCCGCGGCGGGGCCGATGTCGAGGATGTGGTCGGCGGCGCGCATCATCTCCTCGTCGTGCTCGACGACGAGCACCGTGTTGCCGATGTCGCGGAGGTTGTGCAGGAGGTTGATGAGCCGCTCCGAGTCGCGCGGATGTAAACCAATCGACGGCTCGTCCAACACGTAGAGCGCGCCGACGAGCGAGGAGCCGAGATTGGTCGCGAGCTGTATGCGCTGCGACTCGCCGCCCGAGAGCGTCGAGGCGAGGCGGTCGAGCGTCAGGTAGTCGAGACCAACGTCCACGAGGAACTTCAAGCGTCGCCGGACTTCGAACAGAACCTTGTCGGCGATAGCCGACTGCTCGGGCGAGAGTTCGAGCGATTCGAAGAAGACGGCCGCGTCTTTAATCGAGAGCGAGCAGACTTCGGGGAGCTTGCGTCCGCCGACCTTCACGTCGCGCGCCTCCTGACGAAGGCGCCCGCCGCCGCAGTCGGGGCAGAGCGTGTAGCCACGATACTTGGCGAGGAAGACGCGGACGTGGAGCTTGTACTTCTTCGTCTCCAGCCACTCGAAGAAGCCGCGCACGCCGCTGAAGCCGCCGCGGCCGTCGATGACGGCGCGCTGCTGCTGTTTAGTCAACTCTTGAAAGGGAACGTCGAAGGGAATCTTCTCCTGCTTGCAGAAGCGGCGCAGCTCCGTGCGCGCCCATTCGTACTGCGGCTTCGTCCACGGCTCTATCGCGCCCTCGGCCAGCGAGAGCATCGGGTTCGGGATGACGAGGTCGATGTCGAGGCCGATGGTGTTGCCGAAGCCCTGGCAGGTCGGGCACGCGCCGTAGGGGTTGTTGAAGCTGAAGAGGCGCGGCTCGGGCTGCGCGTAGACCGTGCCGTCGTACTTGCACTCGAACCGCTCGTTGAAACGAAGGGTGCGCGGTGCATCTTCAGCCGTTGCGCCCACGCTCTGGACGAGCGCGGTGCCGTGCCCCTCGATGAAGCACGTCTCGAAGGAATCGACCAGACGCTCGCGCACGTCGGCGCGCGCGACGAGTCGGTCTACCAAAACATAAACGCCTTCGAAGTCCGGGCGCGTGTAGTCGTCGGGCGAGCGCAGCTCGACGGTCTCGCCGTTCACGAACAGGCGCGTGAAACCGCGCTGCATGAGGCTCATGATGTGAGCCGTCACCGTGCGTCGTTCGATAGCGCCGTTAGCAGTTTGCCTGGTTTTCTTCTTCGTCTTAGACGACGCCTTGCCGTTCTCCTCTGTGCGCAGGCCCGCCTCGGCGGGGAAGAGGACGTAGAAGCGCGTGCCCTCGGGCAGAGTCTCCAAAACCTCCTGCGAGGACGACTCGGGCGAGTCTTTGTGAACCTCGCGGCCGCAGACGCGGCAGTAAGTGATGCCGACGCGCGCGTACAAAAGACGCAGATAGTCGTAGACCTCGGTCTGCGTGCCCACGGTCGAGCGCGGGTTGCGCGTCGAGTTCTTCTGCCGGATGGCGATGGCGGGCGGGATGCCTAAGACCTCGTCCACGTCCGGCTTGTCCATCCGCTCTAAGAATTGCCGGGCGTAGGCCGAAAGGCTTTCGACGTAGCGGCGCTGGCCCTCGGCGTAGATCGTGTCGAAGGCGAGCGAAGACTTGCCGGAGCCGGAGACGCCGGTGACGACCGTCAGCTTCTCGACAGGGATGGTGAACGAGACGTTCTTCAGGTTGTTGACGCGCGCGCCGCGGACGATGATGGCTTCCTGGTTCATGTCTGAAAATACACGCCGTCGCCCACGGTGAACTCTCGGGAGGTGGGACGAACCGCCCATGATACCCCGAATCGTGACGCACGCGAAATGGGGACGCGGTGATGAACGTTTCGGGCATAAATTTTAACTTTTCGACATCCGGGGAACAGAGGTACCGTTCAAACTCCGTGCGTAGACGGCGGTACGCAAAGGACGCGAATGACTCCAAAAACAGAGAAGAGGACGGCCCCGCGGCTCGGGCTCGTCTGCATCACTCACTCGGACGAGGTCAGGTACAGGACGGTCACGCGCAAGCGTCTCTTGCAGTTCCCTGAAGATGAACAGAAGCTCAAGCTGCGCGACATCTACGCGGCGAACCTCGCGCGTCTGAACGGGGCGCTCGACTTCTGCGCCGCGCGCGGCCTCGGGCTCTACCGCATGACCTCCAACCTCTTCCCCTTCGCGGACGACGAGGCCGGCTCGGACGTGCTCGAAGAGTTCGACGGAGAGTTAAAGAGGACGGGCGGGCGGGCGCAAGAGCTGGGGATCAGACTTGTACTTCACCCCGAC
>CAXTSK010000294.1:4269-6900 GCA_964246655.1 uncultured Pyrinomonadaceae bacterium | reverse complement strand
CCACTACCTTCATCCACCTCCGCCCCGCCTTCGCGCGCCGTCGCGCTGCGCGACTCTTCACGTCTCCCGCGCAGCTTCTCTGCGAGCATCGCGCGCGCGCGGTGCAGGCGCGACCTAACGGTGCCGACCGCGCACCCCAACGCCTCGGCCGCCTCGACGTAGCTCATCTCGTGCAGCTCGCAGAGCACGACGACCTCCCGGTAGTGGCTGGGAAGCGCGAGCACGGCCTGCCTCAACTTCTCGACCGACTCGGCGCGCGTCAAATCACCCAGAGGGTCGGGGCGCGCGACGAGGTTCTCGTGCGGGAGTTCCCCGCCCTCCTCGGCCTCGTCGTCGAAGCGGACAAGCGCGCGCTCGCGGTCGAAGGCGCGCAGGACGTGGTTGCGCGCGATGCCGTAGAGGTAGGCCGAGACCGACCCGCGCCCCGAGTCGAAGTTGCCGCCGTCGCGCATCAAGACCATGAAGGTCTCCTGCACCACGTCCTCGGCCACGGCCTCGGAGCCGCTCATCTGCAAGGCGAAGCGGTAGACGCCGCCCTGCCTGCGCCGGTAGAGCGCCGTGAAAGCCTCCTCGTCCCCGGCCAGCATCGACCGAAGTAAATCCGCGTCCGTCTGTTGTTGGGAAACTGCCATCCTCGGCTCCGGAAATCCTCGTCTGCACCCGCCGGACACTTCCATTTCGCCCGGGCGCCTCGGAAAGTTCCAGGAAAGTAAGTGGTGAATGGTAAATGGTAAATAGTAAATGGTGGTTGAGACTTGTCCGCCTTGTGTAGTTCTGCCCGACCCGCGAGTACTCAACTACTATTCACTATTTACCATTCACCATTCACCAGCTAAGGCATGTAAGTCCGGTAATAGATGCATGAGGAGACGTTCATGCGGAGGGCGCGGCCGCCGCCCGTGTCGAGGAAGCGGATGCGCTCGGCCGTCTCTTCGGGCGGGCCGATGGAGAAGGAGCCGTCGGGCAGGGCGACGAGTTCCTGCTCGCCTTCGAGCCAGAGTTGGCCGCGGCGCAGGACGACGCGGGTCGAGCCGTACCAGGCGCTTTCGTGGCGGTAGCGCCCGGCGTAGGCGTCCCACTCCTTCGGGTATTCGAAGGTGCGCGGGCCTTTGTAGCGGTCGTTCGTGTACCAGTCGGAGCCGTGGCCGATCTCGACCACCTTGCCCTCCTCACGCCCGAAGACGAGGCGGAACAGTTCTAACTCGGAGTCCTTCGCGATGAAGGAGTCGGGGCCGCCCGAACGTTCGAGCGCGACCGTGCGACCCTCGTACTTGAGCAGGAGCCTGTTCCCTTCGGCTCTCAACAAGAGTTGACGGCCGCCGGGCGTGTTGTAAGTGCCCGCGTAGTCCGCGGCGTTCTTCACCTCGTCGGGCGGGGGCGGCGCGGCGGGCGGCGCGGGCAGTTCACGCCCGGCGCGCTCTGCGTTTAAGAGTTCGAGCGCGTACTTCGTCACGGCGACGGGCCGGTAGCCGCTGAGCGACGCGTTGACCGAGGCGAAGGCCGCGACGCCGTTCGTCAGGTCAACGTCCAGAGAAGAGCTGAAGGCGACCATGCCGCCCGTGTGGCGCAGGTGCGTCGCGCCCTCCTTGTTCCGACTGACCCAGATGCCGTACGCGTAACTCGCCTCCTCGCCGCGGAAGGGGGCTTTGATGACCGGCTTCGTCAAAAGCTCGAAGCCGTTCTCCGAGATGAGCCGCCGCCCGTCGCCCGCGCCGCGGTTCAGAAGCATTCGCATGTAGGCGACCATGTCCGGCGCAGTCGCGGCGACGCCGCCCGCGGCCGTGTCAACCTCGATCCACGCGGCCTCGGCCAGACGCCCGCGCAGAGGGAACGGCCGGTCTTCAAACTCCGGCGCGTAGCCGACGGCCATTCGCGGCCTCAAGGAGTTGGAGATGAGGGGCGAGCTGTTGTTCATCCCCAGGGGCTTGAGGACGCGTGCGGCGAGCGCTTCGGCGAAGGGGCGGCGGTCGAGCGTTTCAATCAACAACCCGACCAAGAGGTAGCCGATGTTCGAGTAGACCCACTTCTCACCCGGCTTAAAAATCGTTTCGAGCCCGACGGCCACGCTCTCCGGCAGCAGCGGCGCGCCCGGCAGCCCCGACGTGTGGCTGAGCAGGTGGTGGGCTGTCACCGTTCCATGCTTCTGTTCGAGCTTGAGCCACGGCATGTATTCGACGACGGGTCGATGTAAATCAACGCGCCCCTCGTCGAGCATCTGCAACAGCGCGACGGCCGCGAACGACTTCGAGATGGAGCCGACCTCGAACAGCGTCTCCGGCTTCACGGCCGCGCCCGCCTTCGTGTCGGCGAAGCCGTAGGTCGAGACGCGCACCGTCCCTTTGCGGTCGGCGAGCGCCAGCGTCATCCCGGGCGCGCCCACCTCGCGCATGTGCCGCTCGATGAATTCGTCAAGCCGCGCGAGCGCGTCCACCTTCTGCGCCACGCCGCGCCGCGCGCCATTTGTGCGTTGCGCCTCCGCCTCACTCGTCAACGACGGCAAGACCGACAACGCCGCGGCCGCCATCGCACTATTCTTCAAAAGCTCTCTGCGGGAGATGTTGGGGGACATGATTCACTCCTTCGGAGTGAAGTAGACAGTAGGCGCGATGGGGGAGGGCCTGTTGATCAGGG
>CAXTSK010000294.1:0-4259 GCA_964246655.1 uncultured Pyrinomonadaceae bacterium | reverse complement strand
CCAGTAGAAAGAGGGGTTTTCTACTGGCTACTGCCTACTGCCTACTGTCTACTTCAAAGTCTGTCAGGCATGTCGGCGACGACGTAGGCCATGACGGCCATGGCGGCGACGCAGGCGGCCAACTCCTGCGGGCTGACCTTGTCGAAGGTGTCGGCTTGCGTGTGGTGTATGTCGAAGTAGTGCGAGGCGTCCACGTTGAGCGAGGCGCCCGTCACGCCCTCGCGCACGATGGGGCCGATGTCGGTGCCCTCGCCGTCGGGGTCGATGCGGTCGGCGCGGATGCCGGAGAGCAGCCTGGCTATCTCGACGAAGTCGGCGCGCGCCTGTAGGCTCGCCTTCTCCGAGAGGCCGAAGCCCGTCGGGCGGAAGACGCCGATGTCGGACTCGACGGCGAGGACGTGCTTGCCGACCTCCGCCTTGTGCGCGTCGCGGTAGCCGTTGCCGCCGCGCACGCCATTCTCCTCGTTGGTGAAGAGCACGACGCGGATGGTGCGGCGGGGCCGCAGCTTCAGGGACTTCAGAAGCCGCGCCACCTCCCACGAGACGATGCAGCCGCCGCCGTCGTCGTGCGCGCCCTGCCCCACGTCCCACGAGTCGAAGTGTCCGCCGATGAGAACAATCTCGTCCGGCTTCTCGGTGCCTTTAAGCTCCGCGATGACGTTGGCCGACTCGGCGTCGGGCAGGAAGTGCGCCTCCATCTTGAGGCGCAGCTTCGGGTGCTCGCCGCGGTCGTACATGCGCTGCAAAAGCTCGGCGCCCTCGATGGTGACGGCGGCCGCGGGGATGTGCTGCGTCTCGCCGTCGGCGTAGCGGAGCGAGCCCGTGTGCGGCGTCTGCAAACTGACGGGCGTGACGGAGCGAACGATGGTCGCGACCGCGCCGTACTTCATGGCGCGCGACGCGCCCGAGCCGCGGTAGGCGACCGTCTGGCCGTAGGTGGTGAAGGGCACGTTGTAGACGACTATCTTGCCGCGCACCTTCTCGCCGAGGGCTTCAAGCTCGTCGAAGTTGCGGACGACGACGGCCTCCGCGGTAATGCCCTCGGGCGGCGTGCCGACGCTGTTACCTAAACCCAGCATCGGGAGCCTGCGGCTCACGGGCTCCAGAAGCTCAAGGCTCTCCTCGCCCCTGACCCAGTGCGGCACCATCACCTTCTCGGCGCGCACGTTGTCCAACCCGTCGCGCTTCATCTCCGAGACGGCCCACGTAATCGCGCGCTCTAAATTCTCCGAGCCGCTCAAACGATTCCCGATGCGGTCTGTGAGCCACGCGAGCCTTCGATAAGCCATATCACTCGTGAGCGCCGCGCCGATGATGCGCGACGCGCGCTCGCGATACTCTTCAACCTTCACGCGCGGCGGCGGCAGCGGCGTCGGCGAAGGGGCGGGCTCGCGCTGGGATGTCGGCGGCGGCTGCGGGGCCGGCGGTTGCGTCTGCTGAGCCGGCGCCTGGATGATGACGAGCGCGGTGACGAGAATCAACGAGAAGGTGCGTCGCAAGGCTTTCCGATTGCCTCCTTTTATGACTGACGGGATTAAAGCCGGGAGACATTTAACCACAGAGACACGGCTTCAAGAATTTGAAATTTCAAATTTGAAATTGTTCGGGCCGTGCCGCTGTGTCTCTGTGGTTAACTTCTGATTTAGAAGTTTGAGGAGCGGCGCGTGCCGCCGTCGGCCGTGCCGAAGAGGGGCGTGTACTCGCCCGTCTCCTCGGCCGACTTCAGCTCGCGTTTGAGTTGGGCGAACTGGCGCGAGATCGCTTCGAACTCGTCGGCGTCGAACGACTCGGGCTCGCCCGCGAGCTTGAGCGCCCAGGACATGCGGCGCGCGACGGCGGCCAGGGCGCGCGCGCTCAGACGCTTCTCGCGGACGGCGCGCGCCAACTCGTCGCGCGAGGCCAGGACGTTCTCCTCGCGCTCGCAGATGAGCACCATGTCGGAGCCCGCCTCTACCGCGCGCAGGCAAGCCTCGGGCACGGTCAAGGTCTGGACGACCGCGCCCATCTCCATGTCGTCGGTGATGACGAGCCCGTCGAACTTCAGAATCAGCCGGAGCAGACGCGTGGTGACGTTGCCGCTGATGGTGGCGGGGAACTGGTGGAGCCCCTGGATGGTCTCCGGGTCGCCCTCCTGACGGAAGAGGTCTTGCAGGAACTCGGAGATGTCGGGGAAGGCGGCGTGGCTCACCATCACCGAGCGCAGGCGCTCGCCCGGCCGGTGGAACATCAAGTCCATGAAGGGCACGAGGTCTTTCTGGAAAATCTCCTGCCACGTGTGCATGACGACGGGGAGGTTGCGGTGCGAGTCCACCTTCGAGCCGCCGAGGCCGGGGAAGTGCTTGCCGCACCCGATGACCTGCCCGCGCTGCAACCCTTCGAGGTAGGCGCCCGCGAGCATCGAGACCGTCTCGGGGTTGACGCCGAAGGTGCGCGCGCGCAGGCCGTTGTCGTCGTTGTCGCCCGAGAGGTCGAGCACCGGCGCGAAGTTGATGTTGAAGCCCATCAGGCGGAGCGCGCGCGCCGCCAGGCTGCCGTACTTCTCCGCAAGGTCTGCACGCCCCGCGTTGCGCACGGCCTTGGCCGAGGGCATCGGCTCGCAGACTTCGCGGAAGCGGTCAACCAAACCGCCTTCCTGGTCAACTCCGATGAGTACTTCTCTGCCCGCGGCGTCACGTATCTGCGCGTTGAGGAGCGCGACCTGCTCGGCCGACTCGACGTTGCGGCCGAAGAGGATGACGCCGCCCGGCCGCACCTCGCGCAGGAACTCGCGCCAGTGGCGGTCGAGTTTGGTGACGGGTAGGCCGACGAAAAGGAGCCGCCCGGCCTTGCTTTCGAGCGACTCCCCGCTGCCTTCCGTCGAACCCTGCTGCGACATCGAACCCACTCCCTTCCCTGCTCTGCGAACGACACCTCTCCCGCGCCGACCGACCCACATTCTCCGCCAACGCCGTGTCGTGATTGTGTTGATTGTAACACGCCCTTGCCGCGTCGGCAGGCGTGAGGCTCTGTTATAATTTTCGCGCGTTTTACGCCGATTCGTCATGAGCATCACGTTAGAGCAAGCGCACGCTCGGATTATATTCTCGCCCTCGGAACTGACGGCGGAGTTGAAGCGGCGCGCGTGTGAACTGGGGTTCGAGAAGGTCGGCGTCGTGCGCGCCGAAGAGTTGACGGAGGAGCGCGCGCGGCTCGAAGAGTGGCTGCGGCGAGGGCATCACGCGTCGATGACCTGGATGGAGCGCGGCGTCGAACGGCGCACGGACCCGCGCGAGCTTCTGCCCGGCGCGCTTTCGGTCGTCGCCGTCGCGCTCAACTACTTCACGCCGCACGAGCACGCGCGTGACGAAGGCAAGGGGAAGATTTCGCGCTACGCGTGGGGCGACGACTACCACGACGTGTTGGGCGAGAAGTTGAAGGCGCTGCTCGACTACGTCAAAGAGCTGGCGCCCGAAGTCCAAGGCAAGGTCTGCGTGGACGCGCAGCCGTCGATGGATAAGGCTTGGGCCGTGCGCGCCGGGCTGGGATGGATAGGCAAGCACACGAACCTCATCACGCGCGACTACGGCTCTTGGGTCTTCCTCGGAGAGCTGCTGTTGGACGTAGAACTCGAATACGACACGGCGCGCGAGGAGGACCACTGCGGCACCTGCACGCTCTGCATCGACTCGTGCCCCACGCAAGCCATCGTCGAGCCCTACGTCGTCGATTCGAACCTCTGCATCTCGCACGCGACCATCGAGCTGCGCGACGCGGAGCTGCCTGCGCCGGTCGCCGAGCGTCTAGACGGCTGGCTCTACGGCTGCGACGTGTGTCAGGACGTTTGCCCCTGGAACCGCTTCGAGCAGCCGACCGGCGAAGTTCGCTTCGAGCCGCGCCCCGGCGCGGTCTCGCCCCCGCTCGAAGAGATCGCCGCGCTCACGCACGACGCGTACGTCGAGCGCTTCCGCCGCAGCCCCGTCAAACGCGCCAAGCTCTCCGGCCTCCAACGCAACGCCCGCACGCTCCTGAAAATTTGAGATCTCAAATTTCAATTTTCAAACTATCTCTGGTCTTCGCCGCGCTCGTCTGCGTGACGGCGGCGGCGGGGGCGTACGCGGTGTGGGTCGAGTACAGCTCGTTCCCGCCGCACTTCCGCGGCTTCGGCGAGGTGACGCGCAAGGGCGAGGTCGCGGGCTGGGCCGTCGATGCCGCGCGGCCGGGCGCGCGCGTCGAGGTCGAGCTTTACGTTGACGGCCGCTTCGTCGCGCACGATGTGGCCG
>CAXTSK010000293.1:0-6960 GCA_964246655.1 uncultured Pyrinomonadaceae bacterium | reverse complement strand
AGCTCATCCCGCGCGGCGCACGTCCGACGCTGCCCGCGGGCGCGCACCTGCTCGGCGACGGGGACGACGGCACTTCCAGGCGCGTGCGTAACCTCCTGCGCCTCGCGTCCGACGCCGAGCAGATTCGTGCCGGACTGCGTACGCGCTCGCCGCTGGTCGCCGCGCTCTGCCTCTGCCTCTTCACGGCCGGCGCGCTCCTGCTCACGCACCCCGGAGTCTACAAAGCCACGCACCTCGCCATCGAGGAAGTCGTAGAGCACTTACGTTAGGCTTCGCGCGGGGCGCGGCGTGACGCGGCGTTACCGATACAAGTTCTAAGAGTTTTCAACCACAGAGACACGGGGGCACAGCTTAAAACTTCAAGCTGTGCCTCCGTGTCTCTGTGGTTAATTCCTTTCTTCACCTGCCGGGCCGCAACGTGTTTGTCGAAAAAATGCAATGACAAGTCCCGAGCCGGTGTTCTATATTCGAAGGGCGCCCTGATGTTCGGGCGTGCACTTGCCCTCTCACCGCACGGACTCTCCCGCAGTCGAACCCGCCCGCGCGGGGAATTCTGAAGGACGGAAAGCAACCGCGAGTCGCGCCCGGTCATCTTTATGCGGCCGGACTTGGAAAAAGTTCGCGGTTGATGTTAGTCTCCCGCTGCCGACCCCGGCGGCGCTCTTCTCGCCGGAGGCGGCGAGTTCTTCCCGTCCTTTTTTATTCAGACTTTAATCTGATGAGTCGATCTCAGAAGTCCGAAAACTATCTCGTTACCGGCCTGCCAGCCGCGTGCGAGACCGTCTACCCTCGCGGACTCGGCGGCCGTCAACACGTCTTTTTACCAGGAGCCCAAAGGTACCCCCGATGCGCAAAACGTCCCGGCTGTTACTTTCCGCCGCCCTGCTGACCCTGCTCGCCGCCACGGCCTTCCCCCAGAAGCGTCTCTGCCCGAAGCCGCCGCCGTCGCCCTTCAAGCACGACGGCGAGATCGTCACGTCCTTCGACTCGCGCGCCGGCGGCATGCGCACCTCGCTCCAACACCCGCGTGCCATCGCCAACGGCACGGAGCTTTATTATCTCGCGGCCTCCTTCATGCACCAGAGCTCGAAGCGCCCGGGCACGCCCGCGCTCGAACTCGTGCTCTACACGAACGTGCCCGCGGTGCAGCCGCACAACGCCGAGAGCGTCTCCCTCATGCTCGACGGCCAGGCGCATCCGTTCGCGCAGAACGCGAGCTTCCGCTCGCAGCCCGGCGGCGGCAACGCCGTGCGCCTGACGCTCTCCTACGCAGACCTCTCCGCGCTCACGCACGCGCGTAACGCCTCGGTGCAACTTGGCGGCGCGCAGCTCGCACTGACGAACAACCACCTCGAATCGCTCCGCGAAATGCTCAGCCTGCTTGCGCCCTCGCCCGGCCGCTGGCAGACCGCCGACGCGCAGGCTCGGTGAAACAGATAGCAGTAGGCAGATGGCAGTAGGCAGTTGAAGGCAGGAAGCCTTTAACGAAACGGGCCGTAAAAGAATCCGAGGCAGCGAGTCATAAGCTTTTTTTCCGGGGGCTCTCTTGGGGCCGTATAAACTCCTTCCTGCCATCTGCCTACTGCTTACTTCTTAAACGTGTATCCCTTTGGGTAGAAGATTTCGGCGTCGCCGGTGTTGGCGACGACGCGCACCTTGTGGAAGCCCTGGTCGGGGTGGGTCGAAAGGTAGGTCAGGGCGAACTGGCGGGAGAGCAGCGTGTCCACCTCGCGCAGGTAGTTGTCGAGGCTGACCGGCGCGCCCGTGCCCTGGAAGAAGGCGCGGCCGCCCGTCTCGTCCGACAGGCGTTGGAGCGACCCCTGGCCGTTGGAGACGAGCAGCGAGTCGCCGCCGCCCACGCTCGGCGCGTACATCGTGTAGACGGCGACGCCGAGCCTCTGCGACTCGTTGATCAAACGTTGTAGGTCGAGGCTCTGCGCCGGCGAAGCGTTCGTCAGGCCGCGCGAGAGGTCGATGCCGTCGCTCAAGACCAGCACGGCGCGGCGGCCGACGGGCTGCGACTCGAAGCGCTTGACGCCGTCCCTCGTCAGAGAGAACGGGTTATAAGGCGAGGCCGCGGTCGAAGCGAGGGGAATGCGCAGAGACTTCGCCGCGCGTTCGAGGTCGTTCGTGAACTTCTGCCGGACGCGCAGCGCGCCCGAACTCAGGTATCCGACCATCACGCGCGAGCCCGGCGGCAGCTTACGTATGAAGGCGGCGATGCCCCGAATCTCGTTGCTCAACGACGAGACGAGGTCGTCCTGTATGAGCACGGCCAGTGTCAGGGGCGAGCGGCCCTCGCCGCGGATGGCTAGAATCTCCTGACGCTCGCCGTCCTCGAAGACTTGAAGGTCTTCGAGGTTAATCACCTCGGGCTGCTGAGCGCGCTCGGGCAGGCGCAGCGTCACGGGGATGGTCACGGTGCGCACGTCACGCCGCGTCTCCGTTCGCCCGCCGTTACCGCCGTCCTTCTTCTGCGCGCGCGCGTCGGCGGCGTGTGCCGCACACACGAGCAGCACCGACAGCGCGGCGGCAAGATTTCTATAGGGTCTCCTCATCGCCTCTCCTCGGGCCAGCCTTCGCCTCACGCGAGGCTCTGCTATTATAGCTTTTCGGACGTGCGAAACGTATCGGGGTCGTGCCGCAAAGGCTTTCGGCGCGGTGTGACTGCGGTTTGATGCCGAAAATCGTAGGAAGAGTTCGGCGGGACGAGTTTTGGCTGAGAATAGTAACAGGCTGACTTCGGGCGACCGTTTGAAGGCGTGGGCGCTGCGCTGGTCGCCGCTGCTCGTCTTCCTTCTGGTGACGCTGCCGCTGCCGGCCTACTTCCTCTTCCGATACTTCACCGTCACGGAGAACCCGGGCGAGGAGTTGCTGGTCGCCTTCTCCACGTTAGGTGTCTTCGCGGTCTTCGGGATAATCGCGGCCTTCCTCGTCGTCATGTACAGGCGATTCTGGGAGCGGCGCCTGCGCGAGCGGTTGGCCTCTGACGGCGTCACCGCCGACGAGCTTTCGCTCTTCGAGTCTGAGCTGTCGCAGGAGCAGCGCCGCACCCTGCGCGAGATGGAGGCGCGCAACCCTCTGCTCGCCGACGCGTACCGCGAGACGCTGGCCGCGCGTCTGACGGCGACCCGCGTGCTCTCACGCGCACGCGCCGACGCCGGGCAGGTCGAGCGCCGTATGCAAAGTCTTTCGGGTCTTCAGGCCAAAGGTCGCGCAGAGGTTGAAGAAGATTTGAGGAAAGACCGCGAGCGTTTGGAGCGCGTCCGGCGCGAGGCCGACGAGCACGCGCGCGAGTTGGACGCGCGGCTCCAACTCATCGAGGCCGTCGCCAGCCGCGACGCCAGCCAGGCCGAAACCGAACTGGCCCTCAAACGCCTCGGCACCGTCCGCGACAACCGCCCGCTCGCCCTCGACTCCGTCCGCGAAAGCCAGGGGGCGCTCGAAGAGATCGAGCAGGAGATGCGCCGACTCCCCGAGCCGCCTGAACCGCGCCCCGGAGTTTAAGAATTAACCACAGAGACACAGAGGCACAGCTTGTTGAGTAAATCTCTTCAAGCTGTGCCTCTGTGTCTCTGTGGTTATTCCTTACTATAAAAGTTCGAGCCTCGCTTCGAAATCCGCCAGACGGTAAACGCCCTCTTCGACGCGCACGGCGTAACCCTCTTTCACGAGTGCGTGATTGCCCTTGCCTGCGTCGGCGCGTGAGAGACCCGTCACCTTCGACAGCTCGCCGCGCAGGGTCATGCCGGCGCCCTCAAGGTACACGCGCGCCACCTCGCGCAGGGACTCTTCCCTGCTCACCTTCTTCGACAGCTCGCCCGCGAAACGTCCCTCGCTGAGCGCCCAGATGTACGTGAACCAGGGCTCGTACAAGACCTCCTGCGGGATGACCTTCAAAGCCCGCTGCAACTCGTCGAGGGCGCGCGTGAAACGCGGGCGCTCCGTCACCTTCGAAGCCTCGCGCAAATCGCAGGTCGCCATCTCCCACTCCTTACGCAGCACCTTCAACACCGCGCGCGCGTCGGCCGAAAGCGTCGCAGATTCAGAGCGCCGCGCGACGCCCCAGAGCGCGTTGAAGTGAGGCACCAAACGCCGGGCGACGAAGGTCGAGCGGTTCTTCGTCAGCTTCGCGTAGTAGACGCGCCCGCGCCGCATCAACTCGTCCTTCAAGACCCATGTCAAACTGCTCTCCGGGTCTTTCTGCACGTTGCGCGGCATGTGCGCGTCGCGCCGTCCGCAGACCGCCACGTAGAGCGAAGGCCCCGGCCGCCGCGAGTCCGTCATCGTCGCGCAGAAGCCCGCAGCCTCGACCAGCTTCTCGGCTTCGACGGCCGTCTCGACGCGCGCCTCGGGCTCTCGCCGCCAGGCGCGGTCACGGTACGCTTCGACCTCTTCTGGAAGTACTTTCAACATTTTCCAGAAACGACGTGAATCTCCTTGACAAACTTCAGCCAACCTTGTTTAATCAAAGCTGCCTGCTCATATTTTTGAGCAGAAATACAGGGTTTTTCAGCCTTTCTGACTCCGACCCACGCCCCAGCGCAACGGAGTCCAAAAGCCACTCCTACCCGATGTCTTCAGGCGACCCAGAACCGAAAGCGGAACCGGCGGCGGCCTTCGGCGTGTTCGATGCGCGGGGCTCGTTACACGCGAGCGCGATTTGAAGACCCAGCAACGCGGATTCCCGGAGGTGCAACTTGGCCGGCAGCATAACAGAACGACCCATGCGGCGCACGGAACTGATTCGCCTCGCCTCAAGCCTGCTCACGCTCTGCCTGCTCGCGCCGGCGGCGGCCGCCTGGTCGGGCAAGGGGCAGAAGAACTACAAGGAGGGCTTGCGGCAGGAGGCGGCGCAGCAGTGGGAGAAGGCGGCCGAGGAGTTCTCGCTCGCGGCCGCGGCCGAGCCTTCGAACAGCGAGTACCAGCTCCACCTCCGCCGCGCGCTCTTCAACGCCTCGCAGCAGTTCTCGCAGCAGGGCGCGACGCTCATGGAGCGCGGCGACTACCTCGGCGCTTATAACGCCTTCCGCCGCGCCTTCGCCTACGACCCCGCGAACGAGCTGGCGCGCTCGATGATGGAGCGGGCCTTCAAACTTCAGACCGGGAAGGACGAGCGCGAGGATGCCGAACGTCCCGCGCCCGCGGCGAGGCCGCAGTCGTGGGGGCCGCTGGCGCCCCCCCCGTTTTTGAACAAGTAACCCGCCGGCGCCGCTCACGCGCCCCCCCGCAACGAGCAGTTGCAGTCGATCCAGTACAGCGGCGACCTCGAAAAGTTCGTGCGCTTCCTCGCGCGCCAGATCAGGATCAACGTCGTCTTCGACCGCGACTTCCCGAGGCGCGAGGTCACCGTCGATCTCGTCGACGTGACGGCCGCGCAGGCGCTCGACTACGTCTTCCTCACGCAGGGCCTCTTCTTCCAGAAGCTCTCGGCGCGCACCATCGTCGTCGCCGACCAGGTCAAGCGGCCGCAGTACCAGCAACTCGTGCTGCGCACCTTCTACCTTTACAACGTAGACCCGAACGACGCCAAGACGCTCATCACGGCCTCCATCCCGCCGCAGGCCGGGCGCCAGCCGGTCATCACCGCCAACAAGGCGACCAACTCCATCACCGTCCGCGACACGCCCGAGAACGTCCGCCTCGTCGGCGAACTGCTGCGCTCCATCGACAAGGAGCGCGCAGAGGTTGTGATGGACGTGAACATCTTCGAGGTCTCGCGCGAAGACCTCATGCAGTTCGGCAACCAGATCGGCACGGGCGACACGCTCGCGAACCTCGGCGGCATACAGAAGGGCTTGAGCGTGATCGGCGGCAGCCGCGAGGTTGTGACCCAAGCTCTTTCAGCAATCCCGACGGCCTTGGGCGCGGCTTTCATCGTCCCGCCCACCGCTCTGACGGCCTTGCAGCGCCGCGACAACACGCGGCTCGTCGCCTCGACTCAGGTGCACGCCTTCGACGGCGAGAAGTCCACCGCACACATCGGCCAGCGCGTGCCCGTGCAGACGGCTTCGGTCACGCCCTACGGCTCCGTCTCGACCGGCGACGGCAACAACGCGCAGCAGGGCGCCACGCAAGGCTTGTTCGGCGGCAACGGCTACCCCGTCATCCAGTACGAGAAGACGGGCCTGACGCTTGAGTTCACGCCGCAGGTCTTCCCGAACCTCGACGTGCAGGTGAAGATGTCGATCAAGTCGAACGACGTGACGAGGACGACGGGCGCGGCCGCCCTGACGCCGACCTTCACCGAGCGGAACATCGAGGGCACGGCGCGCATCCAGAACAACCGCACGATGATGATCGCGAGTGTCGCGCAGAACCAGCAGTCGCGCGGCCGTCAGGGTTTGCCCGTGCTCGGGCTCGTGCCCGTGCTCGGCCAGTTGTTCACGGCGCCGCGGCGCGAGGACTCGCAGACGGACATCGTCATCGCCGTCACGCCGCACGTCATGCGCGCCTCTTCGGTGAACCCGGAGGACGAAGAGATGCACCCTTCGGGGACTCTCCAGACGCCGACCTCCGGCACGCTCGAAGCGTTGATGACCGAGCTTGTGCGCGAGGAGCAGTTGGCTGCCGCGCGCACGCTCCCGACGCACGCCAGTGTCGAGCTTCCCAACGCACCGGCCGAGCCGACGGCGACCGCCAGGCCCGTCGCTCTTCGTGCGACGCCGACCGGCGCCAGGGTCGAGCCCGACGCCGAACCGAGCTTCATCCCCGCGCCGAAAGAGTTGATGAACAGCGGCGCGCCCGCCGAAAGCCCTGACACTTCGGCACCGGCAAACGAGCCGACCCGGCCGTCGGGAAGCGCGAAGCTCGTGCCCGGCGACTCGCTCTTCTCGTTCGCCAAGCAGGCGCCGGCCACGCTCAAGGACGCGTCTTTGAACGCTCCCGCGGCGACCGTGAGAGATGCTTCTTTAACTTCGGAGGCACCGGCCGCCGCGCCGGTCTCGGTCATCACGGAGA
>CAXTSK010000292.1:0-6976 GCA_964246655.1 uncultured Pyrinomonadaceae bacterium | reverse complement strand
GGTAGAGGAAGTCGTGGTAGTGCGTGCAGACGAACGTGCGCGAGTCGTCTATCGGGTTCCCCGTCGATTCGGGCATGTCGTCCACGATCTGGAGCTGTGCGTTGTTCGGCGCGCCGAGCGTGCCGTTCTGCGGGTTCTGTAGGACGAGCGTCGCGTTCTCAAGCCCCTCGTTGTATGAGTCCTCGTTGACGAGCACCTGGAAGCTCTTCTGCGTCTCGCCCGGCTCGAAGACGAGGCGGCCGACGACGTAGGTGTAGTCGCCCCTCTGCGTGGCCGTGCCGTTGTTGCTGCTGATGTCCACAGACGAGCGGTCGGTCGTCACGCTCGTGCGCAGGACGCGCACGGTGATCGCCGCGCAGTTCTCCTGCACCGGGTAGGACGCCGCGTCGAACTGGAAGACCGGCTGCGGCGTCGGAGTCGCGCCGGGCGTGGGCGTCGGTGTGGGCGAAGGCGTCGGAGTCGGGGTCGGCGTCGGGGTCGGAGTTGGAGTCGGAGTCGGGGTCGGTGTGGTCACGGCCGCGCACCCGCTGCCGGGCGTGGTCGCGCAGGAGCCGACGACGAACTCCGTGCCGCCGCGCGTGCTGTCGCGCTTGCCGTTGACGTTGCTCGTGAACGCCTGGCCGCGCAGGCCCGCCAGCACCGTGCCGGCCGAGATCGCGCCTTTGGTCGCGAAGGCGTTGAGCTTGCTCACGGCCACCTTGACGGTGATGGTGCCCGCGGCCGTGTCGAACGCGCCGCAGTCAGCCGTGCCGCGTTGCGTGTAGGTCAGAGAGCCGTCGCCGTTGCGGACGGCGGTGCCCCAGGTGAAGTCGCCCGAGGGGTTAGTGTCCGTGTTCGCGCGGAAGAAGAACTGATCGCCGCGGTCGGAGATTGCGAAGCTGTAGTCGCCCGTCGGGCTCAGGCCCGCGGAGGGCGCGTTGGACGCGAAGTTCATCCTCCAGTTCGAGGCCGGCGGCACGACCGCGAGGTTCGAGACCTTCATCGTCGCGACGATGAGAGGCACGCCGCCCGTGCCCGTCTCGCAGGAGTACTTGACCGAGACGATGTCGAGCGGGTCGTCTATGTTCGTGCGGACGAGCAGCGCGTCGGCCACGTCCTGCCGGAAGTCTGTCACCTGCGCGCCTGCCTGCCCGCCCACGTCGGTCGCGAACGGGTAGGGGCCAGCCTGCGCCGCGGGAGTCGGCCCCGGATTGGGCACGTTGGTCTTGCCCTCGCCGATGATGCGCGGCCCCGAAATCTGGCGCGCGACGTAGGTGTGGCCGTCGAAGTCGTTGTGGTCGTCGGTGTAGCCGACCACGGCCGCGCCGGTCGGGTCGAACGAGACCTGGAAGTAGTCGAGCAGGTTGCGGTTGCTCCCCTCACCCGTCGGGTCGAGGCCGTTCTCCGAGATGTTGCTGCCGTGGATGAAGTGGTCGCTGATCTTCGCCTGGCGGAAGGTCGGCGTGTCGTCGGTGGCGTTGAACGACTGTGCGTAGAAGACGCTCCAGTTGGCGTTGTTGTTGTTCGTCGCCTGGTCGGTGCCGTACCACACGATGCCGACCGAGCCCGGCGTCGGCCCCGTCTCCAGCCAGGGGAAGAGAGCGGTCTTCGTCTCGGCGCCGTTCGAGACGCGCACGGGCGCGCTCCACGTTACGCCCTTGTCTGTCGAGTGGACGAGGAAGATGTCGTGGTCGTTCGAGTAGGCGACGTAGACGGTGCCGTTGGGGGTGCCGTCGTCGGCCACCTTGACCGGGAAGAAGATGTGCGCGACGCCGTTCGGATCAGACGCCGCTTGCACGCACTGGTAGACGGCGGCCTCGCCCGTGACGGGCAGGTTCACCGTGCTGTGGCAGACCTGGCCGGTGCTGCCGCTGATGTAGACGGTGCCCGTCGCCTGGTGCACGTCGATGTATCCGGCCTGCCCGATGGCGCCGGCCGTCTGCGCCGGGCCGAACGTCAACCCGCCGTCGATGGAGCGCTGAATCTGCGAGACGGTCGGCGCGAGCGTGCGGTAGTAGAGGTAGACGACGTTGTTGCCCTGGAACTCTTCCCACTGACGGTCGTCGCCGCAGATGCCGCCCGTGCAGTTGCCGAGGTTATTACGGGTGTAGGTCTGCGCGCGGTCGGTAGATCTCTGCGTCGAGATGTTGGCCGCGATGAGACTCGAAGAGGCGAGCGTCGGCGGGTCTTGGACGGTGCCGTTGGTCGGGTCGGGGCGCGAGACGGCGAGGTCAACGTCGCCGCCGCCGTCGCCGCCGAGGTCGGCCAAAGCGGTCGGGCTGAAGGCGTCGGGCTGCCCGCGGTAGACCCAGTTGCGCATGAACGGGTCGTAGTTCGGGTTGACCGCGCTGCTGACCGTCGGCCGCAGGTCGCAGTACCAGAGGTCGATGCCCGCGGGGAAGCCGCGGATGCCCGAGACGTAGAAGTTGCCCTGCACGTCTGTGCGGCTCGAAGGCTCGCCGTCGGCCTCGGCGACCGGCGCCTTGACGGCCACGTTCGGGCTGAAGGTCATGCCGCCCGAGACGTAGTTGGCCGTGCGCGCGGCGGCGACGCTTGAGACGCTGAAGGCGCCGTTCGGCGGGTCGGCCGCCGAAGTGCCCGGCGGCGCGTTGTAGTAGATGACGCGCACCTTGTAGTCGCCCGTGCCGCTGGCGGTCGGGTCGATCTGCGCGTGCTCCTCGGTGAGGATCGTGTTGGTCGCGCCGTTGCCGGAGCTTGAGACCATCGTGCCCGTACACTTCCCCGTCGCGGGGCACGTCCCGCCCTTGTAGATGGCGAGGTCGTAGTCGTTCGCGGGCAAAGTCCAGGTGAGGTCTACGTGGATGACCTTGCCGGTGTAGACGCCGGGCAGGACGGTGAGCGTGAAGGTGTCGCAGTTCGTTCCCTCGGTGCAGCCGTTCTCGCTGTCAAGCGGGTCGGCGGCGACAGTCGCGCCGCCGGTCGCGTTGCCCGTCCAATGCCCGTTGGCAGGCAAGACCGGGCCGGTCGGCCCGACCGAGCCCGTCGTCGGGTTGGCCGCCTTTGCCACGCGCACGGCGCGCGGCCCCGCGGACAGGAAGAGCAGCGCCGCGGCCGAGCCGGCTACGAGTAACGCTAGTAGCACGAGGCGCGCCGAGGCGCGGCCCGTGAGTTTGAAGCCTAACTTTCGCCCCCTGCCGAGCAAGCGGTGGGGCCTGCCTTTCAGAGTCCCGGAGGACTCTTCGCCTCTTAGTCTCATGGCGATAACGCTCCTTATTTTATTGAAGACGGGAGCGCGCCGCGGCCGCGGGCAAGTGTGGCCGGGCGCGGTGCCTCGGGGCAGCCGGGCAAGATTGGCTGCGACCCGGGCGACTGCGCGACGGGGGTTTTCGTCCGTTTACGAACTGTCGGTTTTTAGGGGATGCGGGGAGTTTTATACCACAGCGGCGGGCGCCGCGCACCTTAAAAAGTAGACAATAGTCAGTAGTCAGTAGAGAAAAGGTAAAGGCGGCGCGGTTCTCATCATCGACCGATGAAAGCCGCGCTGCCTGTCTTTCTACTGTCTACTGTCTACTTTGTTGGCGCGAGGTCGCGGCGCACGAAGAGGACGAGGTCTACGCCGGGGCGCAGCGGGTAGGTGTCGCCGACGCGCGTGTAGGCGTCGCCGGCCACGCGCTCAAGCTGCGGCACCTGATCGACGCGGCCGATGATGGCAAGCGTCTTCCGCGGGTCGTAAGAGGAGGAGAGCTGTCCCTCGTAGCCCGCGTTCGGGTTGTCGCGAAAGTACCAGGGCGAGGGCCAGTACTCGGGCGAGGCCGTGGAGAAGCCGGGCTGCTTCGTGCCGGCGCGCTCGCCCACGCGCTCGATCTCGTGGACGAGGTCGTGGAACTCGCGCCGCGTCTGCGAGTAGACGTAAGGGTGCTTGTCGTCGTCGTAGTCGCGGAAGTTGATGACTAACGTGTGGTAGAGGCCGGAGACGGCCGCGAAGGCCGCCACGGCTGCCGCCGCGCGCCAGCCCTTCGCAGGCACGCGCGACACCCACGCGCCGAACGCCTGCACGCCGTACCCGCCCGCGACGGCCAGCGGCACGACGAAGTTCAGGACGAGCCACGGCGTCTTGTAGCTGATGAGCGAATACGCGACCAGCAGCCCGAAGCCCCACGCCGCGGCGAAGACGGCGAAGCGGTTCAGCCTCCGCTCGAAGAGCGCCACCGCCGCGCCCAACCCGCCGAGGACGAGGACGGCCTTGTCCTCCTGCATGAGCCACTGGACGTATGTACTCCGGGGCTTGGCGTGGAACGCGCTCATGCCCGTCTTCTCCCAGAGGGCGAAGGTCTTGAACGAATCCCAGAAGGCGCCTTTCCAGTGCGTGAGGAACGAGGAGTAGAAGACCACCCAGACGAACGCGAAGAGCGCGACCGCGCCGAACAGGACGACGGCTCCCCTCTCGTCTCGCAAAAGCTTCGCAAAGCCGCCTTCGGGCTCGGCGGCCGCGCGCGCGTACCTGTTTCGCCCGCCGCCGCCTCGCACGCGCTCCCACAGCACGGCCGTCAGCCACGCCAGCCCGATGGCGCCCACCGAGATGAAGGCCGTCTCCTTCGTCGCGAACATCAACGCGGCCGAGGCCGACGCGAACAGAAGGTCGGACGGCGCGCCCGTGTCGCGGAAGCGCAGCGCCGACACTACCAACGCCAGCGTGAAGAAGACGAAGGGCATCTCGTGGATGAAGTAGCGCGAGTAGAAGACGCACGCGGGCGAGACCGCGAGGAGCAGCGCCGCGACGAGCGCCGCGACCGTCCCCACGTACCGGCGCAGCGCGAGCACGAGCCACACGACGCCGACGCCGAAGAGCGCGGTGACGAGCCTGATGACGAAGGTGTGCAGCCCCGCGAGCGCGACGAAGGGGAGCGTCAGGTAGTAGAGCGTCGGGCCGTGATAGTTCTCGGGGTCGTATGCGTAGCGACCCTGCCGCAGGAGGTTCGTCAGGAAGAAGCCGTTGACGCCCTCGTCGTGGTGCAGCGGCTTCATGTCGAGCGCGTAGACCCTGAGCGCGAACGCCAGCAGCAGTATCGCGGCGCTCGCGTAAATCCACGCGCGCTCCGGGATGTCGAAGCCCGACTCGGGCGCGGCAGCCGACGGCCCACGCGGCACGGCCACTTCCGGCGCGCGGCGCTTCTGCGCGGAGGAGGCAGCGCCCCAGTCGTCGCGCGCCTTCTTACGGTTTCGTTTTGTAGAGGCGGTAGGCACCTGCTTCCCCAACCTTCCTGTATCTCGCGAAGAACGACTCGTTGACGCCCAGACCGTACTTGCGCAGCTCCTCTCGCTCAAGGGGGCCGACGACGACGTACTCGATGCCGGCGCGTTCGATGAGCGCGGGCGCTTCCGCGGAGCCCGTGTAGATGCGCTTCAGGTCTGCCTCGCGCGGCCCGTAGTCGATGCCGTGCGACCAGACGTGGCCGGGGTATCCGAGGAAGCTTCTGCGGCCCGTCAGATAGACCGGGTCATTATAAGTCGGCGCGTGGAGAATCAAAGAGCGCGGACTTGTCTCCTTCTTAATAACTTCCGCGAACTCCACGCCCGCCGGTTCGTACGAGCGCCGCTCGCTCGCGCC
Source organism: uncultured Pyrinomonadaceae bacterium (assembly GCA_964246655.1). Lineage (GTDB taxonomy): Bacteria > Acidobacteriota > Blastocatellia > Pyrinomonadales > Pyrinomonadaceae > QHXN01. Next base: position 1,428 of record CAXTSK010000292.1, on the reverse strand, counting down.
CGAGGCCGCGCGCCACACGTCGAGCCCGCCCGCGGCCGTCTGCATGAAGAGCAACACCACAGCCGCCACGCGCCACGCGCCTTTACGTCGCCACATTCGCGCGAGCACGAGCGCCACCAGCGGCGCCGAGGCGATCCACCAGTAGAGCAGAATCTTGATGTTGTCCCACACCCACGGCGCGAGCCTGTAGACGTTCGGCACGACGAAGCAGAGCATGAACGGCAGGTAGAAGAAGAGCAGCCGCTTACTCACGCCCGCCCCGCGCCACGCGAACGCCGCGACGAGCAGCGGGATGAAGACCGCCGTGTTCTTTATCCAGAACCAGACGACGTTGTACTGCCCGTGCGCCCAACCGAACTCCCAGCCGAAGAACTGCCCTGCCCGCACGGCCGAGTCGCGCGTGACGAAGAACACCTGCGGCAGCGCCAGCACCAACGCCGCGAGGGCGAACACGACCCACGGCCGCCACACCGCCCACACCCTCGCCCACGCCGGGGCTTCGGCCCTCTCTTCCTGCTTCGACCACAGCAGCACCGCCGCGCCCTGCCCGAGCGCCATGCACGCGCCCATCAACATCATCACCGCGAAGCTGTGCGCGTGTACCAGCGGCAACAACCCGGCCACGACGCCCGACGCGATCATCTGCCGCAGGTTGAAGGGCAGAAGGCTGAAGGCGAAACTGTTGTCGGCAACAGCCTCTTCATCCTCAACCACACCCTTCGCCGGCTCGCCGCGCACGGCCTTGCCCTTCTTAACCTTCTTCTTCCCGACCCGACGACTTTCAACCTCCGCCGCGCCATCTTCCTTACTGCCTTCTGCCTTCTGCCTACTGTCTACTGGCCTCTCACTCGCCTGCCACCACAGCGTCCACACGACGAGCGCGACGGCGACGCCGAGCAGGATGCTGCGCTGCGTGACGAAGAGCGCGGTGACGGCGTTGCCCCACTCGAAGCCCGGGTAGGCCCGCGTGTAGTCGTGTTCGAGTTTGCCGAGCATCGCGAAGACGCCCTGCCCGCCCGACGCCGCCTCGCGCAGGAAGACCAGCCAGCCGAAGCCCCCGCTCAAGAGCACCAGCGCCGGCACTGCGAGCGCGGCCAAACGCTCGCGCGTCTGCTTCAGCGCCCAGCGGTGCAAAAGCCCCACGACCGACATGATCATCGCGAAGCTCTGCCAGAACAGAGACCCTTCGAGCGTGGCGCCCGCGCGCACGAACATCGCCGCCACGAAGTCCACGACGAACGGGTAGGTCAGGCGCACGCCCGCGAACTCCGGGTGCTGCGGCGGGAAGTTCTCGCCGTAGACGAAGCCCGTCACGACGGCGAGGTGAAAAGGCATGTCGCCGATGTTCGTGTCTACGCCCGTGAAGATGCCCCCCGGCGTCACGTACATCGCGCGCGCGTACACGAACCAGAACAGGAGCGCCGCGAC
>CAXTSK010000291.1:265-6978 GCA_964246655.1 uncultured Pyrinomonadaceae bacterium | reverse complement strand
CCGTCGATCGAGGCGCCGAGGAAATAGGTCGAGCCGGCGCGCCGCAGGCGCAGCAGCACGTCAGCCAGTTCGAGCTGGAGAAGTCCATCGCCATCCTCCCGTTCCGCAACCTGGCCAACGACCCCGAGGTCGGCTTCTACGAGTTCTCGCTCGCCGACGCCGTCATCACTGAGCTGGCGCGCAACCGCCAGCTCATCGTCCGCCCCTCTTCGATGATCGTGAAGTACCAGGGCAAGGACGTTGACCCGCGCGAGGTCGGGAAAGAGCTGAACGTGAGCGCCATCCTCTCGGCCAACTTCCTGCGCGCGGGCGGAACCTTGCGCGTCAACGCGCAGCTCGTCGATGTCGTCACCGGCGACATGCTCTGGAGCGACCGCATCGACGCCACGGCCGAAGACCTCATCGCCCTGCAAGACATGATCGCGCACCGCATCGCCGAGGGGCTCAAGGTCGAGCAGCACGTCTCGCAGACGGGCACGGCCGCGCCCGCGACGACCAACGCGCAGGCTTACGAAGAATATTTAAGAGGCCGCGCCGCCTTCGCCAAGTTCCTCTTCCACACGCTCGACCCCGAAGACTGCGACGAGGCCGTCCAGCACTTTCAGGACGCCATCCGCCTCGACCACACCTTCGCGCTCGCGCACTCGGGGCTCGGCGCCTGCTTCGCCAACAAGGTGCTCAAAGGTCTGGGCGGCGGCGACGACTACGAGCTGGCCGAGAACGCCTTCAGCCGCGCGCTCGACCTCGACCCGAATCTCGTCGAGGCGCGCATCCTGATGGTCTTCATCTACCTCTCGCGCGGCGAGAAACGGAAGGCGCGCGCCGAGGTCGCCCGCCTCGCCAAGCAGGCGCCGAACGAGCCGGCCGTCTACTTCGTCAAAGGCGCGCTCCATCGCCTGGACGGCGAGTACGACCGCGCCCTGCGCGCCTTCGGCAAGCTCGCGCGTTTAGACCCGGCGGCGCGCGTCGTCGCCAGCTACAACCGCGCGCGCGTCTTCATGTACCAGCACCGCCACGACGACGCTTTGCTCGAACTCGAACAGGGCGCGCGCATCGAGCCTCATCACCCTTTGATTCGGACGTTTCAGGCGGTCGTGCTCGGCCGTCGCGGCGACGTGGACGAGGCCGTGCGCGTGCTGCGCGAAGTCCTGGAAGAGCACCCGACGATGGACGGCATCCGCCCGCTCCTCGCGCAGCAGCTCATCAGTCAGGGCCATCCGGACGAGGCGCGCGAACAGCTCACCGAACGCGTCCGCGAGGCGGCCGACGCCGACCACGACATCGCTTACTGGCTCGGCACCGCGCACGCTATGCTCGGCGAGCGCGATGAGGCGCTCCACTGGCTCGACCGCGCCATCGACCTCGGCAACGAGAACCGGACGTGGTTCGAGTCCGACCCGAAGTGGGAGTCGTTCAGGGAAGACCCGCGCTTCGTCGCCCTCATGCGCCGGATCGAGGCCGCGCAGCTTCAGGCGCAGCCGCGCGACATCAGCCAGACCGAGGCGGCCGAGGGCGGCAGCTCCACGCACCCCGAAGCCTACGAGGAGTACCTGCTGGGTCGCGACGCCTCGGGGCGCTTCATCTACCACACGCTCGCGCGCGTGGACTCCGAAGAGGCCGTCGTCCACTTCAAGCGCGCCGTCGAACTCGATCCGAACTTCGCGCTCGCGTGGGCCGCCCTGGGCGGCGCCTACGCCAACCGCGTCATCAAGGTCATCGGCGGCCCCGAGGACTACGAGCGCGCGGCCGAAGCGTTGGAGCGCGCGCTTGCGCTCAAGCCCGGTCTGCTCGAAGCGCGGCTGCACATGGTCTTCGTCGAGCTGGGGCGGGGCAACAAGTCGCCCGCCCGCGCGCTGGCCGAAAAGCTCGTGCGCGAGAACCCGACCGACGTGGGCGCGCAGTTCGCCTACGCCACGGTCGCGCGTCTCGACGGGCGTTATCAGGATGCGCTCGACGCCTACGGCCGCATGCTCAAGATCAACCCGGCCGAGCGCGTCGTCGTCAGCTACAACCGCGCCCGCGTCTTCCTCTACCAGCACCGCCACGATGACGCGGAGGCCGAGCTGAACCTCGGCGCGCAGATGGAGGCCAGCCACCCGTTCATCAAGTCGTTCAAGGCGATCATCTGCGCCTACCGCGGCGACCTCGAAGGCGCGATGCGGACGATGACCGAGGTCTTGCGCCGCAACCCGGACATGGACGGCGTCCGCCCGCTCTACGCGCAGTTCCTCATCCAGTGGGGCGACCTCGAACGCGCGCGGGAAGAGCTGACCGAAGGCGCGCTGAGGGTCGCGCGCGCAAACTTCGACGTGGCCTACTGGGTCGCCAGCGCCTACGCCATGCTCGGCGACCGCGACGCGGCCTTCGAGTGGCTCGGCCGCGCGATAGATGTCGGCAACGAGAACCGCCGCTGGTTCGAGTCCGACCCTCACTGGGAGCCCTTTCATGAAGACCCGCGCTTCGGCGAACTGATGGGCCGCATCGGCGACACCACCGGGCGCGCCGACGAAGCCCGACAGCAGTGAGAGCGGAGAGTAGACAGTAGTCAGTAGTCAGTAGCGCTCCGCGTTACTGACTTTGAGGATGAGAGCCGCAGGGTTCGTAATAAGAATGCATTCCTACTGACTACTGTCTACTCTCCCCTTCTCTTTTCTCTTTCCTTTCCCCGCGGAGGATGCCGTGAGCACCTTCGTCGTCGGCGACGTGCACGGTCGCCGCAAGCAGCTCGGCCACCTGCTCTCCCTGCTCCCGCGCGAGGCGGGACGGGACACCCTCGTCCTGCTCGGTGACCTCATCGACCGCGGTGAGGACATCGTCGGCACAGTCTCGGATGTGATAGAGCTGCAACGGTCTTCGCCCGAAGGCTCGGTCGTCACCCTGCGCGGCAACCACGAGCAGATGCTCCTCGACTTCCTCGACGAGGGCGCGCCGCTCTGGCTCCACCCGGCCGTCGGCGGCCAGCACACCTTCGGCCAGTACACCGGCTACAAGCTGAGCGAAGAGTTGCGCGCGTGGTGGGAGGAGGCGCAGCGCCGCCTGCTCGACACCATGCCGCAGGAGCACCTCTCGTTCCTGCACGCGACCGTCCTCTTCCACGAAGACGAGCACGCGCTCTACGTCCACGCCGGGCTCGACGGCGAGAAGCACCCGCAGGAGACGGACGCGCGCCACCTCCTCTGGTCGCGCGACCCGGATTTTTATAAGCACTACTACGGCAAGCCCTGCGTCTTCGGCCACACGCCGACGCCTTTGCTGCCCCTGCTCGGGCGACTCGGGCGCCACGGCATCTACGTCTCGCACAGCGCCATCGGCATCGACACGGGCTACGACCCGACCTGCCCGCTCACCTGCCTGCAACTCCCCGAGTTCAACCTCTACCAGACCTTCGCCGACGGCCGCACCGCGCACTTCCACATGACCAACTTTCTCCCCGAGCCCTTCCGCAAGTTCCAGCGCAACGGCCACCCCGCCTGATATACTCTCTTTCAAATCAGACCACGGAGGACTTCTAAAGATGCTTAACGAAGGCGACGCCGCGCCCGACTTCGAGGCGCGCGACGCGGAAGGTAACGCCGTCAAACTCTCGAACCTGCGCGGCCGCAAGGTCGTGCTCTACTTCTACCCGAAAGACGACACGCCCGGCTGCACGAAGGAGGCTTGCTCTTTCCGCGACGGGTTCGCGGAGTTCAAGCGACGCGGCATCGAGGTGCTCGGCGTCTCGACCGACGACGAGAAGTCGCACCGCAAGTTCGCGGAGAAGTATTCACTGCCCTTCACGCTCCTCGCCGACACCGACCACAGCGTCGCAGACCTCTACGAAGTCTACGGCGAGAAGGAGTTCGCGGGGCGCAAGTACATGGGCGTCGCGCGCAAGACCTTCCTCATCGATGAGGAGGGGCGGCTACGCAAGGTCTTCGACAAGGTCAAGGTTGACGAGCACGCCGACGAGGTGCTCAAGGCTTTCGACAAGCCCGACGCTTAAGGGGCAGCACTTTCATGGACGAGGTCGCCGAGTACAACGTCGCGCGCTGGCGTGCGCTGGCCGAGGGCGCGGCGCTCTTCACGCGCCCGCTGCTCGACCTCGACGCCGAGAAGGCGCGCGCGCGGCTCGACCCCGACGGATGGTTCGGCGAGCTCGAAGGCCGCCGCGTGCTCTGCCTCGCGGGCGGCGGCGGGCGCGAGTCCGCGTGCTTCGCGCTCCTCGGCGCGCGGGTGACCGTCTTCGACCTCTCGCCCGAACAGCTCGAACGCGACCGCCTCGCGGCCTCGCACTACGGCACGCACGTAGAGACTTTGCGCGGCGACATGCGCGACCTCTCGGCGCTCCACGGCTCAGACTTCGACCTCGTCTGGCACCCCTACTCCATCAACTTCGTGCCCGACGCGCGCGCCGTCTTCCGGGAGGTCGTGCGCGTCGTGCGGCTGGGCGGCCTCTACCGCCTCATGTGCGCGAACCCGTTCGTCATGGGCGCCTCGCCGCGCGACTGGGACGGGCGCGGCTACGCGCTGACGCGAACTTACGCCGAGGGCGAATTGGTCACGGCCGCGGACGAGCAGTGGGTCTATGACCGCGAGCCGCAAGCGCAGGCGCCGCCGTCGCGCGAGTACCGCCACGGGCTCGGCACGCTCATGGAAGGCTTGGCCGAACACGGCTTCCGCGTCCTGCGCGCGACGGAGGACGTGAGCACCTACCCCGACCCTTCGGCCGGGCCGGGCACGTGGCCCCACTTCGTCTCGGTCGTCCGCCCGTGGCTCGCCTTCCTCTCCCGCCGCGACTAAAAAAAATCCTTGACGGTCCTACGACAGAAGTAGTAGATTCAACCTCAAGCGTAGTAGGAGCGATTTTCGACGGAGGCGCACGTGGCGAAAGAGTCGGACGTGAGGCTGACGAAGTTCGAGCTGGAGGTGATGGCCGCGCTGTGGGAGCTGGGGAGCGCGTCCGTGCGGGAGGTGCAGGAGCGTCTGCCGGAGAGGCGGCGCCCGGCCTACACGACCGTGCAGACCATCGTCTACCGGCTCGAAGAGAAGGGTGCGTTGCGGCGCGTGAAGAAGGTCGGCAACGCGCACGTCTTCGAGCCCGTAGTCACGCGGCGCGCGACCGTCCGGCGACTGTTCGACGAGCTGTTGGGATTCTTCGGCGGCTCGCCGCGCACGCTGATGGCGCAGCTCGTCGAGGGCGGCCATCTCACGCTCGAAGACCTGCGCGAGGCGGAGGAGAGTTTGGAACGGCTTGAGTCCGACAAGAAAGATGCGGATGAAAGTGCTGCTGACGAAAGTCGGCCGAAGGCCACGGGCCGTAAGGCCGGCGGCAAAGGAAGGCGGCGGTGAACGCTCTACACGAAACATTAGCGCGCGCGGCCCTTTGGCTGTGGCCGGCGGTCGCCAATCACATGTGGCAGGCAACGCTGTTCGCGGCGGTCGTCCTCGGCGCGACGTTGCTCTTGCAGCGCGGCGCCCCGGCGCGCGTGCGCTTCGCGCTGTGGCTCGCGGCGGCGGCGAAGTGCGCGCTGCCCGCGGCCCTCTTCGCGCTGCTCGGCGGCGCCTTGGACGTGAGGAACATCCTGCCAACATCCGGCGCCGCTGCGGCGCCGCTCGTCTTGAAGATCGCGGAGCCGGTTCGGGTTCAGACGGACGCGGCGGAGGCAGTCGTCAACGTCTCCGACGCGCGCGGTCACTCGGAAATCTTCTGCGCGTTGACGCTCGCATGGGCGGCGGGCGCGTGCGTGCTCTTCGCGGTGTGGTTCGCGCGCAGGCGCGAGTTCGTGCGCTCGGTGCGCGGCGGCGCAGAGTCCTGGTCGGGGCGCGAGTTCGAGGCGCTCAGGCGCGCACGCGCGCGGCTCGAACTCAAGATGGAAGTGCTGCTCGTACTTTCGGAAGAAGGGGCGGAGCCGGGCGTGTGGCGCACGCGGCGGCCCGTGCTCGTGTTGCCCGCGAACGTGGCGTCGCAGTTGGACGACGAAGAACTCGAAACCGTTCTGCTCCACGAGCTGGCGCACGTCGAGCGGCGCGACAACTTGTGGGGCAACTTCCAGACGGCGCTCGAATGCGTCTTCTGGTTCAACCGGGTGGTGTGGCTCGTCGGCCGCCGGATGCTCGCCGAGCGCGAGCGCGCGTGCGACGAGCGCGTGCGCGAAGCGGGCGGCGCGGCCGGGGCGTACGCGGCCGGCATCCTGAAGGTCGTGCGCTTCTGCTCGGGCTGGCGCGTGGCCGGCGTGTCGGGCGCCGCCTCGGGCTCAAACCTTCGAAGGAGGATCGAGATGATTATGCGTGGGGAAAATCGTGGGTCGCACGGGCACGCGTGGCACCGCGCGCTCGTGACGGGGGCGGGGGCGGCAGCGCTCCTTCTGACCGCGGGCGCGGGGCTATTCAGCGGCGCGAACGCGGGCGCGCGCATGCTCGAAACCGTCGAGGGCGAGCCGCAGCAGGCGCGTGTCGGCCGCGTCGATGTCATTGAGCGGCATGGGAAAACGCAGGGGCCTGCGACACAGGAGGTCGAGCAGGCGCAGGAGGTGTTGGTCTTCTTCGAGAACAAGGCATCCGCGCCGGTCGCCATCACCGAGGCGAAGATGCGACAGATCGCGCGCGAGCAGTTGCGCCGCGCCGACGAGGAGGGCGCGGACTCGTTCGGCGACGAGGAGTCTGACTCCTTCATCACGCTGCCGGCGGTCAGGCTGGCGAACGTGTCGGGCAAAGAGGTGCGCGAGGTCGGGGTG
>CAXTSK010000291.1:0-255 GCA_964246655.1 uncultured Pyrinomonadaceae bacterium | reverse complement strand
GGAGGCGGACGCATTCTTCCCGGGGCGGGGGGTCTGGGGGGTGACGGTGGGGGGCAACGTGGGGCGCGTGGGGGGGGGGGGGTTCACGACCGGGGGGCGCATGAACGTCATGACGGGCTACGCCGTCGCGTTGAAGCCCGGCGAGTCGGAGACGATACGCTCCGACTGGCGCCGCCGCAACGTCATCATCCCGGGCACGCTCTCGGACGTGAGCCTGCGCGTCGTCTGGGTGACGTACGCCGACGGGACGCAGTG
>CAXTSK010000290.1:0-6985 GCA_964246655.1 uncultured Pyrinomonadaceae bacterium | reverse complement strand
GGTCGCGGAGGTCTTCGCTCGAAGTCTGGAACGAGAGGTTGCCGACGTAAAGTTTAATGGACATTCAGATGTACCTCTCCCTCGAAAGGAGTATCAAGAGAAGCTTCCCATTGAAGTTTACTTCGGCGGGACGGTGGCAACGAAGGCTCGCGTCTGGGGTGCTCAACGTTTGAGCGGCTTCCGGTCTGTTAACAACTGCCTCACTCTCGAACCCATCCAGAACGCCGCCGCCATTCACGAGGCGCGGGGCGCATCACCGTCGATGCGCGAGAGAAGGAATGACCGCACTATGATGCACCAGAACTGTACGCAGTTGCAACACCCGAGCGCCCTCCGGCCGCGCCCCAAGTGTTTTTTTACTGTGTCGGCGGGGGCGCTCCGGCCCTCATTTATCCAGCAGTTCGACGGCCTTGAGGACGCGCGCGACGCCGTGGCTGAAGTGCGCGCCGAGGGCGACGAGGCCGAGGACGACCACGGTGTAGCCGCCGACGGTCGCGATTAAAATCAGGACGTGCGTGCGGTTCGAGAGGTCGGCCGCGAGCAGCAGGACGACGAGGAAGAGCGCCTCGAAGGCGACCCCGCCGAAGAAGGCGAGCTTGAAGTTGCGCTCCCCGCGCTCGACGCGCGCGAGTGCCTCGCCGCGGATGGCGTCCAGGTTGACGCGTTCGGACATGAAGCACCTCCGTCCCTCGGTCTGTGCGCGCGACGCTTCAGCGCGCGAGCTTGTAGTAGAGCAAAAGGGCGATGGCGAAGAACTCGGCGACCGCGTAGATCGTCAACGCGTACTTAAAACTCCGTTCGAAAGTCCCCGCGTCTTCGTCGGGCGTCGCGCGCGCTCGCTGCTCGTTCGTCATCAATTTCAAACTCGAATCCTCAACTCTTCTTCAACTGCCTGCGCAGCGCCCCGAGCCCGTACGCGAGGCGCGACTTGACCGTGCCTAAGGGCACGCCGAGCACCGCGGCCGTCTCTTCCAGAGACATCTCGTGCAGGTAGTAGAGGACGACGACCGCGCGGCTGGCCGGCGAGAGGCCCGCGACCGTTTCGCGCAGCCGCGCCGAAAGCTCTTGCGCGAACTCCTCGCGCGGCGGAGGCGCGGCGACCGCGCCCAACGCCTCCTCGTCGCGCACCTGTTCGGCCCAGCGGCGCTCGCGCTTCAGTTGGCGGAAAGCCTCGCGGGTCGCGATGCGGTAGGCCCAGGGGCGGAACAACTCCGGCTCGCGCAGCCAGCCGAGCTTGCGGTAGACGCGCACGAACGTCTCCTGCAAAGCCTCCTCGGCGAGGTGTCGCTCCCCGACTAAATGCAAGAGGTAACGGTAGAGCGGCTCCTGCACCGACGCGAGCAGCGCGTCGAGGGCCGCGCGGTCGCCCGTCTGCGCGCGCAGCACGAGGAAGGCTTCTCGCTCCGCAGAGTCTTGCATGCGTCTACCCGCCCCGCTCCAGACTCCGCTCGCGCAGGTACAGGAAGAGCGGCAGCCCGAGCGAGACGCCCACGACCACGACGGCCAGCGCCGACGCCCACACCGCCCGCACGCCCGCGCGTTCTCTTTCGCTCCACGCGAAGACCAGCAGCGCCGCGGCCGAGACACACACGTCCATCCCGAAGAAGGCGCCGACGCGGTTCTCAAAAAGCTGTGCGAAGAAGAGCGGCAGGTCGAGGCCGTGCTCCCAAAGCCACGGCGCGATCTGCCAGTACGGCAGCAGCACCCCGAGCGCGCACAGCATCAAGTAGGCCGTCTTCAACCTCACGAGGCTCGCCCTCCTTCCCCGGCTTCCGACTGTTAAGACCCTGCAAACTTTAAATCGGTTCGGAGGCGGCGGGAAAGTTTTGGCGAGAGTTGAAGAGAGGAGTGAAAGAGATTTAATCACAGAGACACCGGGTGGGTTTTGGGTGTTAGGTTTTGGGTGTTGGGTTAAAGATGGCTTTTAACCAGAACCCGACACCTAACACCCAAAACCCCGCCTAGTCCACCCAGCGGACGCGGACGCCCGCGGCGAGGAGCATCTCTTGGAGCTGCTTGTTGGGCGCGACGCGTGCGAACTGCGCGGTGCGCGCGCGCACGGTGAGGTTCTCGTCGGCGAGGTGCAGGTCGATGAAGACCTCGCAGTCGCCGGGGTGCGCCATCAGCGCGTCGGCGACCGTCTCGCCCGCGCGCAGCACGTCGTCGCAGGTCGGGAACTCGATGACGAGGGCGTTGGCGCGCAGGCGCCCCGCGTAGGTCGGCTTGCCGTTCGTCATCGGCACGCGCGCGCGGTCTAACGCCGTCACCTCGTCGCAGACGACGGTCAAACTGCCCTCGCCCTCGCAGCGGCCCACGGCGACGAGCATCGCGTCGTCGGTCGCGTCCGCGCCCTTCGTCTTGAAAGCCTCGGGCCAGAGCACGCATTTCACGCTCGCGCCCGAGAGGTCTTCGAGGCGGAACATCGCGTAGCGGTCGCCCTTCTTCGTGTTGCGCACGACGAAGTCCGAGGAGATGCCGACGACCTTCACGCGCGAGTTCGGCTCGACCGAGCCCAACTCCGAGATGGGGACGCAGTTGAGCTGCTCGATCTTCTCGACGAAGTCTTCGAGCGGGTGGCCCGAGACGTAGAAGCCGACGGCCGCCTTCTCGCGCGTCAAAAGCTCCTTGTGCGACCACGGCTCGACGCCCGTGACGGGGAGCGGCGGCTCCTCGACTTCCGAATCATTCGCGGCGTTCGCGAGCCCGAACATGTCCACCTGCTTGCTGTCACGGTCGCGCCGCGCGGTCGCGCCGCGCGCCAGGGCCTTGTCCACGCACGCGAACAGGCGCGCGCGCCAGGGGTGTATCTCCTCGCCCTCCGGCCTGAGCGAGTCGAAGGCGCCGGCGCAGACCAGACTTTCGAGCACGCGCTTGCCCGACCCCTTCTCGCCGACGCGCTCGGCGAAGTCGAAGATGGAGCGGAAGAGCTTCTCCTGCCGCGCCTCGATGATCGCGTCCACGGCAGTCTGGCCGATGCCCTTGATCGCGCACAGCCCGTAACGCACCGCGCGCTCGACCGGCGTGAAGCCCGGCCCCGACTGGTTCACGTCCGGCGGCAGCATCCGGATGCCCTGCGAGCGCAGCTCCGACGCATACTTAAAAATCTTCGCCGTGTCGTCGGTCACGTTCGTCATGACCGCCGCGTAAAAGTGCTCCGGGTAATGCGCCTTCAGATACGCCGTCTGATACGCCACGTGCGCATAGGCCACCGAATGGCTGTTGGCCGACAGCAGTCCGTTGACAAAATAGTTGTGGTGCGGCGCACGCATCTCCATGTTATAGGTCTTCTCGACCCCGACCGGCGTCACCCGCACAATCTTCGTCTTCTTCACGTTCATAGACATTCCCTGAGCAGTTCGTACTTCCTCGACAGGCGCAGCCCGCCGCCGCTGTAAAGGTAACTCGCGATGCGCCGCACGTCCGAACGATGCGACCACTGGACGTAACGTATTGTGCCGTTCTCGTGGACGCGGTTGTCCGAGACGCCGAGTCGGCAGATGAGCCATATCCGCACCTCAGCGACCAGCCGCTCGCTCCCGCAGAAGCCGACGAGTAACTGACCGTCCGCGCGACGGCTCGCCGTCCCGTCGCCGTCGAACAGCCCCCGCACGAGGTGCGGCATCACGTCTTCCGCGAGGAGCGGCAGGAAGGTGCTGTGACTCTTGCGCGGGACAACTCCGAAGCGCGCGAGGTCGTTCGCCATTCGGCGGGAGTGACAGACCGCGCGGTACATCGGCTGATGGCGTTCGCCCTTGGGCTCGATGCGGAGCACCGGGTGTTGCAGCCCGAGGAAGTCGCGGAAGCCCTCGGCCGCCTCGCGGTCTACCATCTGTAGCCCAACGAGCGGCGATCCGACACCATGCGGCTCGACGACATAACCGTCGGTGATGAGTATGCCGAGCCAGTACGCTTTCTCCGGCGTGTCCACCACTGCGAAGACTGCCTCGTCGAAGCTCTTTTTGTAGTCGGCTATTCCGCCGCGTCGTTGTACGCCGTGACGTTCGAGCACGTCGTAGACCGTCTTCTTCGTCTTGAAGGGGATGCCCTTCAAGATTTCGCCCGCGCTCAGCCCGCCGCGATACTGCTCGACGATGAAGCCCTCGACCTCCGGCGTCAGCCTCTTATTCCACGCAGGATGCGGCATACTCCGCGACCTCCGGCGAGAAGCTGAGTTCGAGCCCGCGCTCGATGATCTCTCTCAGCGGCAAGTACCCCTCGTCCGTGTGGAACTTGTGGTCAAGCGTGCAGCGGATGGTCAGGCCGTCCTCGGTCTCGATTTCGACGACCTCCTTCTCGCCCGTCTCGAACGCTTCGACTATTTCATTGACGAAGACCTGCTCGCCGTCAAAGCTGTATGTGCGCGAGATGTCGGAACGTCCTTCGGCGATGTCGCGGATCGAGACCATCTCGCCGGTGTCCGCGTCCACGACTTCGGCGTCGCCGGTCAGGCAGCGGTTGAAGCCGTAGTCCGCGAACTGGGCCATGAGGCGGAAGATTTCGCGGGCGGTCTTCTTGGGGATTTTGTTCTTGGAGCAGCCGTTGATGAACTTGTCTTCGTGGACGGCCATCTCCTCGCGCTTCTTCTTGCCCATGGCGCGGCGCATGAGGTCGGCCTCGCCGAGGCTGTAGCCGCCGAGCTTCTGGGCGAGCTGCATGATCTGCTCCTGGTAGACCAGAATCCCGTAGGTGTTCTTGAGGATGACCTCCATCTCGGGGACGAGGTACTCGACCGGCTTCTTGCCGTGGTAGCGGTCGATGAAGTCGTCCACCATGCCGCCGTCGAGCGGGCCGGGCCGGTAGAGCGCGTTGAGGGCCGAGAGGTCTTCGAGGGACTTCGGTTTGAGCTTGCGGCAGATTTCGGCCATCCCCGAAGATTCGAACTGGAAGACCGCGTCCGTGTGGCCCGTTGCGAACAGCTCGTAGGTCTTCGGGTCGTCCTGCGGAATCTCCGACCAGAGGATGTCGCGGCCGTGCAGCTCCTTAATCGTCTTGCAGCACTGGTCGATGATGGTCAGCGTCGTCAGGCCGAGGAAGTCCATCTTGAGCATGCCCGTCTTCTCAAGGTCGGACATCTCGAACTGCGTCGTGAACTCCTGCTTGTTGTTGACCGCGACGGGGATCAGCTCTTCGAGCGGCCGGGGGCTGATGACGACGCCCGCGGCGTGGACGGACGAGTGGCGCGCGCAGCCTTCGAGCCGCTTGGCGATGTCGATGACCTTCTTGACCTGCGGGTCGGTCTCGATGGCCTGCTTCAGCTCGGGGACGGTCTCGATGGCCTGCGTGATCGAGACGTTGCGGCCGCGGACGGGCGGCGGGATGAGCTTGGCGATCTTCTCCACGTCGGCGTAGGGCATGTCGAGCGCGCGCCCCACGTCTTTGATGGCGGCCTTCGAGGCCATCGTGCCGAAGGTGATGATCTGGCAGACGGAGTCGCGGCCGTAGAGCTGCGTGACGTGGTTGATGACCTCCGCCCGGCCGTTGACGCAGAAGTCGATGTCAATGTCGGGCATCGAGACGCGCTCGGGGTTGAGGAAGCGCTCGAAGAGGAGGTCGTACTGCAAGGGGTCAACGTCCGTAATCTCTAAACAGTAGGCGATGAGACTCCCGGCGGCCGAGCCGCGGCCGGGGCCGACGGGGATGTGCCGGTCTTTGGCGAACTTGATGAAGTCCCAGACGATGAGGAAGTAGCTGGGGAAGCCCATCTGCTTGATGGTCGCGATCTCGGTCGAGATGCGCTGTTGATATTCGTCGTAGCTGTGCTTGAGCCGCCCCTCCGAGAGCATCTTGTCCCAGAGGGTCTCGCGCCGCTTCTCGTAGCCGTCGCGCACCACCTTCTCGAAGTACTCGTCCACGCCCATGTCGCCGAACTCGCGCGGGACGGGGTAGACGGGGAGCTGGTTCTCGCCCAGGGGGAGTTTGAGGTCGCACATCTCCGCGACCTCGACGGTGCGCGTGACGGCGTCGGGGATGTGCTTGAAGATCTCGGCCATCTCCTCGGGCGAGCGCACGTACCACTGGGGGCCGCCGAAGCGCATCCGGTTCGGGTCGTTGACGGTCTTGCCCGTGCCGATGCAGAGCATCACGTCGTGCGCCTCGTAGTCCTCGCGGTAGAGGTAGTGCGCGTCGTTCGTCGCCACGAGCGGGATGCCGGTCTTCTTCGAAAGCTCGATGAGGCTTTGGTTTATCTTGATCTGGTCTTCGAGCTGGTGGTCTTGAATCTCAAGGAAGTAGTTGCCCTTGCCTAAGATGTCCTCGAACTCGCCCGCCGCCTTCGCGGCCTCTTCGATCCGCCCCCCTTTAAGGTGCTCCTGCGGCACGCCCGACAGACACGCCGACAGCCCGATGAGCCCGCCCGAGAACTGTGCGAGCAACTCGCGGTCGATGCGCGGCTTGCGATAGAAGCCCTCGCGGAACGCTTTGGACGTGAGCCGGACGAGGTTGTGGTAGCCCTCGCGGTCTTTCGCGAGGAGGATCATGTGGTTGTAAGGCTTCCCGCTCTTCCTCACCTCGCTCTTGTCGAAGCGACTGCCCGGGGCCAGATAAATCTCACAGCCGATCAACGGGCGCACGTCGTGCGCCTTCATCTCCTTGTAGAAGGAGACGGCGCCGTACATGTTCCCGTGGTCGGTCATCGCGCACGCCTTCATCCCGAGTTCCTTCACGCGCTCGGCGAGCGGCTTGATCTGGATGGCGCCGTCTAAAAGAGAATAATCGGTGTGCAAATGTAAGTGGGCGTAGTCTATGTTCGACATGTCTGATGTTGGATTCTAACGGATGGAAATTCGACCCCTTGACTCGTCGGCGCGGGGGGCGCTCCGACGTGCTCGCGTGGCTCTTACGGTGCGAGAGAATAGCACAAAGGGGGCGGAGGAAAAGTCGTCGTCGCGAATTTATTTTTTCCACAGGCGCCGTTTCTGTGGAAAACTTTTTAGTAACTGATGTTACGCAGAGCAGAAGCCCTTGCTAAACTTGACCGATGAGCAAG
>CAXTSK010000289.1:0-7059 GCA_964246655.1 uncultured Pyrinomonadaceae bacterium | reverse complement strand
AGTCGCGCACGGCCGACAGCCCCGGCCGCCACCGCTTCGTCGTCCCCATCGCGCACGCGGGGTCGGCCGCGGCCGCCGTCGCGGAAGTGGAGAGCGGCCAATTCCTCTCGCCGCGCGAGGGCGTTGACGTTCCGGCGGGCACGTTCACGAACCGGCGACCGCTTCCCGAGCCGCGCCCGCAGCGCGTCCCCGCGCGCCTGCGCAAGTGGGGTGTGGCGCTCCTGCTCCTGCTCGCCTTCTCGGGGATGCTCTACGCGACCTTCCGCTACGTGCAGAACGTCCGCACGGCCGGCGCAACGCAGCAGCGGCAACAGGGCGGCGGCGCGGCCGCGAACAAAACGGGAATCGCCGGCAGTGAATTTGTGACGACGACCGATGTAAACTTGCGCAAAGGCCCCGACACGAATTACGCGAAGGTCGGCACGGCTGAGGTCGGCTCGACCGTGCGCGTCGTGCAGGTGAGCGGCAAGTGGTATCAGGTGCAGGTCATCGAGCACGGGCGCGCGAAGTCCGACCCCGACTCGGCCGACGAGGGCTGGGTCAACAGCACTTTGTTGAAGGCGAAGTCTTAATTACTGCCCCGCGGAGAGGTGACGACGACAGTGAGCATACTCGATTCGATTCGGCGTTGGATTGACGGGGAGGTCTCGGACGACCCTTTGGCCGAGGTGGACGCCGGAGCGCGTCCGCGGCGCGTCTGGGAAGATTTCCTGGTGAGGGTCGCGCGCGAGGTCGAGTCGGTCATGCAGCGCGAGATGTTCACGCCGCCCGGCGGCCCCACCTACATCCCGCCCGAGTACGTCGTCTACCTCTCGAACGACGACGACAAGGAGTGGCAGGGCGAGAAGCGGCGCGGGCTTGAGCAGGGACTCTACTACGTCCTGTCGGAGCGCGCGCGCGAGCTTTCAGGCCAGACGCAGCTCGCCACCAAGTCTTTCGCCGTCGAGTTGCGCGTGGACGGCACGTTAGAGAAGGGCCAGTTCCGCGTCCAGCCCGTCTGGGAGTCGAACGAGCAGGGCGGGCACACGATGGTCACGGCGCGGCCCACGGACCTCACCTCGACGACCGCCGCGCCCTCGACGGAGGACACCGCGGGCGTGACGGGCGAGCTTGAGAGCGACGTGACGCGCGTCACCGCGCGGCCGAACATTCTCTACAGCGTCGAAATCTGGCGCAATGGGCAGCGGCAGACGGTCGAGCCCGTCACCAAACAGGAGATCACCATCGGCCGCGGCTCGAAGTCCGTCGCCGTAGACCTCACCATCAAGGGCGACCCCGAGGTCAGCCGCAGCCACGCCACCCTCGAACTCGACAACACCGGCCGCTACTGGTTCACGCCCAAAGGCCGCAACCCCACCTTCGTCGGCGGCCGCGAAGTCCCCCGCGAAGAGCGCGTCGAAGTCCTCCCCGACCAGAAGATCGACATCGCCAGCTTCACGCTCCGCATCCAGCCGAAGTGAAGAGGGCTATTACAAGACGATGCCAATCTTTGGGATTTCAAACAGGCGCCTCACCGCTGTCGAACAGACTAACTTCGCGCTCGAAAAAGAGCTTCAATCTTTGATCGAGTCAAACCTCGCTCCTGTCTTTAACTGTCGCTTCGTCGCATCCGAATTCTCGACCGGTGCACAGCACGCGGGACGCATTGATACGCTAGCCCTTTCTGAGGACAACAACCCGGTAATCATCGAGTACAAGAAAGTCGAATCGTCCGAGTTAATCACTCAGAGTCTGTTCTACCTCTCTTGGATTAATGACCACCGCGGGGATTTCAATATAGCCGTTCAAAAGTCGCTGGGAAATGACGTAGCAATTGACTGGTCTGCCGTTCGGGTCATCTGTCTTGCCCCCAATTATAGGAAGTATGACTTGTACGCCGTGCAAGTAATGGGAGCCAACATAGAGCTGTGGCGATACAGGCTCTTCAAGAACAATATTCTGTATCTTGAAGAAGTGTTTCAGAAGACGGTGGCGGCCTCCCCCGAGGCATCAACTATCGACAAGAATCCTGTGATGGTAGCTGCTGGCAAGAAAGCAGCTGTTAGCAGAGCCACCGGCAGCTACACATTCGAGCAACACCTCGAAAGCAAGCCTGAAAAAATTAAAGAGATTGTTTTTGACGTTAAAGAGTTCGTGATGAACCTTGACCCCGCAATGGAGGAGGTTCCGAAGAAATTATATGTAGCTTACAAAATCTCACAGAATATTGCGTGCTTAGAGGTTCAAAGACAGAAGGTCATTCTCTATCTCAAATTGAATCCTAAAGACTTAGATAGTTTGCCCTCAATAGCTAGGGACGTTTCGGAAATTGGGCACTACGGCACCGGAGATTTAGAGGTGACGCTCAAGTCGGGTGAGGATGTTGAGGTTGCCAAAGAGTACATAACGCTGGCCTACAGAAAGGTTGGCGGATAGTCACTATTCTTCCACTGTCCGCAGTTCCTACCAGCCCGAGGCGCTCGCCATCTTCAAACAACTCACGGGCAGGTGAGCAGCCCTACGACGATATTTTGATTGACATTTGACGGCGGCGGGCATACTTTGTCAGCACTCAAGGGGTATGTCGCCTCTGACGGGTATCCAACGCCGTCAGTCACTCAAACACCACACGCGCGACACCGGTTGCGCCCCTTTACGCCGCCTCACGCGCGCGCTCACTAAGGAGAGACCTCATGCCAGACAACCTTATCAGCGCCCAACTCGGCGAGGCCGAGCGGCAGGCAGTGTTCGCAGCCATCCAGACCATCCGCCAGAAACTCCCCTTCCTGATCGGCTTGGAGCCCGAGGAGCGCCGCTCGCTCCCGAGGATCGGCGAGAAGAGTCGCGGCTTCGTCGAGAAGGCCCTCCAAGTCGCCGAGCAGAACCCGGATATCCTCCCGCGCCTGTTCGACGCGGGGGAGATGCGCAACGACCTGGAGCTATACTCCGCGCTCTCGTCCGTCCTCCTCGCCCTCTCGCAACTCAACGAACTGGTAGAAGACACAGTCATAGCCGTCGGCAGTGACGCATATGCGGCGGCGCTGACGGTCTACCAGTCCGTACGCGCCGCCGGAAAGGACTCGGCACTCGAAGGTGCGCTTGAAGGCATGGGGCAACGCTTCGCCCGCAAGTCGCGCAGCACCCCGGCCGCCAAGCCCTAAACGCTGACTTTAACCCTCCGAGGCCCGGCGCTCCGCCCCCGAACCGAAACGCCGAGCCTCGGAGGCCCGACTTTCACCCTTTTTACCTCAACGTCCACCCTTTTTACCTGAACGCCCACCCTTTTTACCTCAACGTTCAGGTTTTTTACCTCAACGTTGAGGTAAAAAGCCTGAACGTCCACCCTTTTTACCTGAACGTTCACCCTTTTTACCCAAATGTTCAGGCTTTTTACCTCAACGTCCACCCTTTTTACCTCAACGTTCAGGTAAAAAGGGTGGACGTTGGGCTTCGGAGGCAAAAAGTTCGGCTCCGAGGGCAAGTATTCAGCCGTTTTGACCGGAAAGAGAGGGTTTCAGGCAGAGTGCGGCATGTCGCGTTGGTCGGGAGTTACGCCGGGACCGTGGTCGTGTGCGTGCCGGCTTCGAGGTCGGCGATGAGTTGTTCGAGGGCGGGGAGGGTGTGCGCTTCGACGTAGTCGCGGCCGAGGAGGCGCATCATCTGGCGGGGCCTGGTCTCGCCGCGGGCCTCTTTGAGGAGGGCGCGGCAGAGGGCGAGGACAACGGGCGTGGCGAACTGGCGGCCAGCGTTGCGGCGGAAGTCGGCGACGACCTCGTCGAAGGTGCGGCGGCGTCGGTAAGGGCGGTCGGTCGTCATCGCGTCGAACGAGTCGGCGAGCGAGACGATCTTGGCGCCGGGCGGAATCTGCTCGTCTGTCAGACCCTCCGGGTAGCCGCGCCCGTCGGGCCGCTCGTGGTGGTAGCGTGCCATCAGGGGGATGTCGGCGAAAGGGTGTTGGATGGGGCGCAATATCTCGTAGCCCGCGGCCGGGTGGCGGTTCAGCTCCGACGACTGCTTGGCGTCGATGCGGTAGGGCGCGTTGATGATCTCGCGGTCAACGACGAGCTTGCCCACGTCGTGCAGGTAGCCGCCGATGGCGATGGCCTCGACCTCCTCGTCCGCCCAGCCCATCTCGCGCGCGATGATCTCGCTGTACTTGCCGACGCGCTCCGAGTGGCCCTGCGTGTATTTGTCCTTGCAGTCGATGGCCGCGGCGAAGGCGCGCACGGTGTCGTTGTAGCTGCCCTTCAGGCTCTCGTAGAGCTTGCGGTTCTCCTCCGCACGCCGCTCGACCTCGCGCAGCAGCCGATGGTTGTGCAGGCCGACGCCGACGTGGCGCCCGAGCGCGCGCGCAAGCTCCCTGTCCTCCTGCGTGAAAGACTCGCCGCTCGCCTTCCCTCCGAGCATGATGATGCCGACCAGCTCGCCGCGCACGACGAGCGGCGTGATGACCTCGACGCCCGCGTCCTTGAAACGGTCGTGCACCTCGTGCTCGACGCGCGCGAAGTCCTGCAAGGCGTGCGCGAGGCCGCCCGCGCCGTTCCCGTGGCCGTTCGTCTGTGGCTGTGCCTGCGGGGCGAGTGAGAAGTCGCACGCGAGTTCGTCGTCGTAGCCGCGCGCGGCGACGAAGTGGAGCGCGCTGTGCTCGCGGTCGAACTCGGCCACCGCGCCGCGGCGGATGCCCATCGCGCCGAGGACGACGTGGAGCGCCGAGCGCACCATCTCCTCGAAGTCGCTCGTCTCCGCGATCTCCTCGCCGAGGTCGGCGAGCGCCGCGAACGCGTGCAGAACCATCCGCGTGCTGTCAGACATAGTTGGTGAATGGTGAATGGTACATAGTAAATGGTGGTTGAGAGTTAAGCACCTTCAGGGTCTTACTCAACCCCGCGTCAGCGAAACCACCATTCACTATTTACCATTCACTATTTACTAGCGTCAGTGTCCGGGGGGTGTCGAAAACTCTTCCAGGGTGGCGAGCGCGTCCTCCTCGCTGTCGGCGAGGAGGACGAGGCGCGTCAGGCCGAGCAGTTCGAAGAGCTTGAGCGTGTGCAGGCTCACGTTCGAGAAGGCGACGCGCGCGCCGCGCCGCTCGGCCTCGTCGATGACGCCGAGCAGGATCGAGACGCCGATGCTGTTGACCAGCTCCGTGTCGCGGAAGTTAATGACGAGCGCGCGGCAGCCCCGCTCCATCCTCGTCAGACACTCGCGCTCGATGCGCTGGCCGCTCATCTTGTTGACGTAGTCGCCCGCGTAGACGACCGCGACTTCACCCTGCGCGGGCGGGAGCGTGCCCGTGAGTGGCTCTGTCATTGAGGCAGGTCTTCCCTTCTTATTTGCGTAGGTACTTCGTCATCCGCAGTCGGGTGCCGTCGTCAACGCGCTCGAACTCCACGTCGTCCATCAGCGTGCGGATGAGTTTGAGCCCCCAGCCCCGGCGCCCCTTCGCGCCCTCGCCGCCGCCGTTCTTGTCTGCGGCGGCTCCGTTCTCGGGGAGAGTAACGGGTACGGATAGCCCTCGGCTCGAAACAGTGATGACTAATTTATCACCTTCCACGCGAAATCGGTTATAGATTTTTCGCTCGGTGCTCAGGGAGTGCTCGGCGGCGTTGATGCACGCCTCGACGAGCGCCGTCTTGATCTGGTTGATGGCCTCGGGCTGGAACTCCATGCGGCGCGCGATCTGCTCGACCGTGTGCGCCGCGATCAGCTCCGTGTCTTCGGACATCGGCAGCTCTATCGCGAACTCATCAACCTCGCCGCCCGCGCCCGCGCCGCCTTCGCCCGAGAGCAGAGCCGTCAAGTGTTCGAGCTGCTCGCCGGACGAGCCGTAAGCGTCGCGCTCGCTCAGCAGCTCGGCCGCGTCCGCGGAGAAACCCTCGCGCGCGACGAGCCAGAAACGTACGCGCTCGAAGCCGCACGCCTGCGCCACCTGTTCGAGCCGGTCGAGCCAAAGCTCAGTCAAGGCACGCCCCGCTTCCAACTTTGATTCGACTTCGATGGCTACCCAGACGACTTCGCCCCCGGCGTTGTAGCCGCCGGACTCGAAGCCGTGCGCGACCGTGCAGCGCTCCTCGTCGCAGAGCTGCCCGATGGGCGGGTGGAACGACGCGCAGCTCGCCGCGTGGACGACCTGCGGGAGTTGGAGCATGTCGGTCTCGGTCGAGAGCACGGCCTGCGCCTCCTCGCGCGGCATCCCGCGGTACGTGGGCGCCCAGCGGTCGTAGCGCAGCAAGGAAGCGGGCACGCGCTGGAAGTTGAAGCCGCGCATCACGTCGCCGAGCTTGAGCGCCGACTCGCGCCGGTAGTGGCGCGCCATCGTCTGCGGCGCGCGCTTCAACGCCTCGACCAGAGTGTCCGCGACGACGAGCGCGCGCGGCTCGGCCGCAACCTGTAGGCGGTAGCTCGCGCGCAGGAAGTCGCGCCAGGGAGTGTTCGGCGTCGTCTCGACGTAGGTGGCGTGGAAGCTCGCCAGCTCGTGCATGTGGAGCAGACGCATCACACGCTCGAACTCAAGTGCGTCGGCGCCGAGTCGCTTCATCCAGACCTCGGCCGGGACTTTCCCCGTTGGGTTGGCCGCCGACTCGTAGAGCACGCGCAGCAGCCCACGCTTGAGAGCCGGCGTCGCGGCCACGTCTTCAAGCACAGAGGCGTAGCGGCGACCGACGCGGCCGCCCAACAGCTCGTCCACGTAGAGGCTCTGGAACTCGCGGAAGCTCGTCAGGCTCGCGCCCTCCGTCCGCGCGGCGTCGAGGATGGCGGCGATGAGGTACGGGCTCGCTTCGAGCTGCTGCGCGACGAGGTCGCGCGTCTCGTCGTTCAGGAGGACGCCGAGCCTGTGCGCGAGACTTTCGACGAAGGCGCGCGCGTCCCCCTCCTTCAGACGTTCGAGGTGGAGACGGCGCAGCCCTTCGAGCGCGGCGAGCGGCAAAGACCCGTTCAGCAAATCGAGCAGGCGGCGGCGCGGGCCTGCGACGACGAAGGGCACGCCCGACTGTGCAACCGACTGAGCCACAGCCGGGCCGAGCGCGACTTCGCCGCGCCAGCCGTAGGCGGCCGGGATGTCGGCGCACATGACGACCC
>CAXTSK010000288.1:5866-7075 GCA_964246655.1 uncultured Pyrinomonadaceae bacterium | reverse complement strand
CCCAAAGCCGCCGCCGCCCAAGCCCCTTGAATCCTCCTGTGGACACGACTTTCATCAACCTTCCGACCGGCACACGCCTTCAGAGCCCGAGGATCGAGCCGGGCCGCTTCTCCTCCCTTGTGTTCGTCGCGGGCGGTGCGGTCATGCGGGGTGCTGCGGGCTCCTGCGGCGCGGCGATGGCGGGCGCCAGCGGCGCGTTCAAGCCCGCCGGCACCGCCGGCATCTCGCCGAAGACCTGTGCCGCCAGCAGCTCTATGTCGTAGCCCTCGTGCCGCACGCGCTCGTCCACGTAGAGCAAAGAGAGCCCCATCATCCAGACCGGCGCCATCAGGACGGTCGCCACCTGCCCCAGCACGTTCTTGCTGACCGTGTACCAGACCGGCGTCCGCGTCGGGTCTAGCCCCAGCGGGTCAATCCCGTTCAGGTACGCGTACCACCCGAGCGGCACCAGCAGCAGCATCGCCGCCGCGTACCACGCGAAGCCCGTGAACAGAAACATCGCCGTCAGGCGCCGCACGTTGCCGCGCGCAAGCTCCGCGCTCCGCCCGACCGAGTCGAGGACGCCCCGCCCCTCGACCATCAACACCTGCGGCACGTAAGCCACGCGCCCCGCCACCAGGAAGAAGACGAAGAGTAGCACCGCGAGCGACGCCAACCACACAAAACCGTCCATCACCAGCCCGACCCACTCCGCGCCGAGCGCCGCCATCATCATGGAGATGAGGTTCACGACCAGATAGCCGAGGAGGAACACCACCAGCCAGACGATGACCGCCGCCACCAGCGCGATGAAGAGCCAGAAGGAGACGACCACCGTCGCCCAGAAGAGCCCCTTGAAGCGCGAGAGCACGCTGCGGTAGATGAGCCTCGTCGTCACCGGCTCGCCCCAGAGCAGATGCATCACGAGATTGCGCGAGGCCCCGCCCACCATGACGAGCTGCGCCAGCAGCCCCAGCACGTAGATCCCCACGCCCGCCAGCGCCCCGAAGAAGTATCCGGCCGCGCGCCCCCCGCTCTCCGTCACTCCGAGCGAGTGGACGCTCACAGACCACAGGACAGTCCCCACCGCCGAGACGATGACGGGCGGCGCGCTGGCGCGCACCAGCGCCCCGAAGTGTCGCCGGTAGAGTCGGACGGTGCGGTCGATGAGGTCGCCCGCGCCGAGCGGCGCCAGGGGCAGGGGTTTGCCGGCGCGCATCGCCAAGTCTT
>CAXTSK010000288.1:0-5779 GCA_964246655.1 uncultured Pyrinomonadaceae bacterium | reverse complement strand
CGCGCCTCCCTCCCCGCCGGTTAGTTTTTCTCGGCGAGCGCCTTCTTGATCTTGTCCACCATCTGGCGCGCCTGCCCGGCGAACTCGCCGTCCGGGGCGAGGCGCAGGTACTCCTGAAACTCCGTGAGCGCGTTCTCGCCCTGTCGCGCGCGCAGGAGGATGTTGCCGGCGAGCAGGTGCGCGTCGGCGAAGTCCGGCTTGAGTTGAATCGCCCTCCCGACCTGCGGCCCGGCCTTGGCGTAATCCCCCCTGTCCCAGTAGACCCGCCCGAGCGTGAAGTGGCCGGCCGCGGACTTCTCTTCCAACGCCAGCCCCTCGCCCAGCACCCGCTCGGCTTCGTCGTACTTCTTCTGATGGCGGTAGACCTCGCCCAGTGCGAACAGCGCGGCGCCGCTCTTCGGATTTATCTCGCGCGCGCGGCCGAGCGTCGACGCGGACTGCTCCCACTTGCCCGCGTCCATGTAGGCTGTGCCGAGCAGGAGCTGCGCCTCGTAGAAGCGCGGGTAGATGTGGACGGCCTTCTCCAGGTGGATCAGCGCCTCGTCAACTTTTTTATCGTCGAGGAGCGCCACGCGCCCCTTCTCAAACTCGGCGTGGGCCTCGGCCGGCACGTTCGCGTCCAGGGTTCGGCCCGCGGCCGCCGCCGCCGCGGGCGCGGGGATGGTGCTGGGCGGCGTGTGTTGAAGTTGCACGTACTCGGAGGGGGTGGTGACGAGTTCGACCTGCCGCTGGACTTCCTTGTAGCCGGGCATGCGGATGGTGACGACGTACTGCTCGGCCGCCAGTGCCGTGAAGCGGAACTTACCCAAACGGTCGGTTCGCTCCTCGCCGGTGTAGCCCCCGCTGAAGCGTTCGAGGCGCACGATGATGTTCTCGGCGGGCCCGCCGCCGTTGGCGAAGCGCACCTGCCCCGTGATGGTTCTCGATATCGGGAAGGAGGCGCCCTCGCGTTGCGCCGCCGCCGCGCCCGCCCATGCCACGGTTAAGAGCAGTGCGAAGAGCAGTCGAAATATCGCGTGAGACATGGCCGAAGTCCTC
Source organism: uncultured Pyrinomonadaceae bacterium (assembly GCA_964246655.1). Taxonomy (GTDB): domain Bacteria; phylum Acidobacteriota; class Blastocatellia; order Pyrinomonadales; family Pyrinomonadaceae; genus QHXN01. Next base: position 4,741 of record CAXTSK010000288.1, on the reverse strand, counting down.
CGTTAAAGTCTTAAATCGCGGGACGGAGAAGAGGGGTTATGTTCATCCATCCCGCCCGAAAAAACAAGAGGGAGGGGAGCGAATCCCCCTCCCTCTAAAAAGCCGTCCCGCGAACGGGTTCAGGCTAAAACTCGAAGCGAGCCCCGAGCCGCATGCTGAACGGCAGGTAGAAGCCGCGAGTCAGGTCGGTCGCCGCGATGCCGGGCTGTAGGAAGTCCGGGTTGTTCTGGCCCGTCGTGCTCTCGCGGAACTGGTCGGGCAGGCGCACCGTCTGGCTGTTGAAGACGTTGAAGAAGTCCGCGATGAAGATCATGCGCGTCTTCTCCGTGAGCGTCCACTTGTAGTCGGCGTGCAGGTCGAGGCGGGTGTAGAAGTCCGTCCGACCCAGCTTGCCGCGGCCGCCGACCGGGATTTCGCCCGCGTTGGCGTAGACGGGGTGAGCGAGGTACTCGCTGATCGGCACGCCCGACTCGCCGTGGATGCCGCCGCCGAGGTTCAGCCCCTTGAGGGCGCGGCCGACGCTCGACTCACCGAACGAGTAGTTGCCGTAGATGTTGAAGATGTGGCGGCGGTCCGTGTTGAGCGGGCCGACCGCGAACTGGTCGCCGAGCAGGTTGAACTCGCCGGCCGTGAAGTCGAAGAGCGAGCTGATGGCCGGGTCGGTCTGGCCGTTGTCGTTGCGGAAGTGGCCCTCGTAGTTACCCTTCAGGCTGGCGATGCGCCAGTTCGAGAGGAGCTGCCAGTTGTTCGAGAAGCGCTTGTTCAGCTCGATCTCGACCGCCTTGTAGTTGCGGATCGCGTCGGGGAAGCCGTCGGCCACCCCGTCGCCGCCGGACGAGCCGGCTGGCGCGCCGTTGGCACCGTTGGCCGCGTAGCAGACGCCGAGGGCGGCGTTGACGAAAGCCGCGCTGCACTGCGAAGGGATGGCGCCGCCGGGCGTGAACTTGAACGAGACGGGGTTGACCGCCGCGTCGAGCGTCGAGCTGACGTTGCCGATGAAGTAGGTCTGGCCGAAGAAGTCGGCCGACTCGGGGGCGACCACAGCCGCGTCCTCGACGATACGGCCGAGCCGGCGGTCGAGGTACCTCACCGAGAGGGTGAAGTTCTTGGGCAACTGCTGCTCGAAGCCGACGATGTGCTCCTTCGTGAAGCCGAGCTTCGTGCCGGGCAGGATCGGGTTCGAGGGGTCGTTGGTCGAGATCGAGATGGTCGCGCCCGTGCCGCCGGTGGCGCCGGTCAGCAGGTGCGCGGAGTCGATGAGCGGCGTCACCGTGCCGAACGAGTTGACGCGGACGCGGCGAACGCCGGCCGAGTCGATGAAGAAGTCGGGCGCGAAGCGGCCGTTGCGGAAGTCCTGCTCGGCCGAGAGCGAGCGCTCGGCCAGGTCGAGCGGGATGAACTCGAAGAAGCGGCCGTAGTTGTAGTAGAGCTTCGTCTTGCCGCGGCCGAGCGGATCGACGGTGACGCCGACGCGCGGCGCCCAGTTGCCGGTGAAGCTGTAGGCGATGCGGTCGCCGGTCGCGCCCGGGTTACCGATGATGCGCTCCTGCTCGGTGCGCAGGCCGAAGAGGCCCGTCACGAAGCGGTTGAAGCGCCAGGTGTCCTGGAGGTAGACGGCGTGGTAATTAGACTGCGTCGCGAAGGAGGTGTTGCCGTACTCACCGCGATCCTGCCGCAGGTAGACGGGCACCTGGGTGCCGTTGGGCAGCGTGCGGATCGGGCAAAGCGTGCAGGAGGCGTCCGCCGTGAAGAGCGAGAATTGCGCGTTGACCTCTTGGCCGATCTGGCTCGCCGGCAGCGCCGAGATGGCGGTGACGGGCACGCCCGTGGCGTTCGCCGCCGGGATGGCGAACTTCGGCCCGCTGCGGTCGCGCTGGCCCGAGTAGAAGCCGCGCTGGAACTGGTAGCCGAGCGCGAAGGTGTGCTGGCCCCAGAAGTCCGCGATCTTCGAGGTGTCGGCCGAGAAGCGATAGGTCTTGCCCTGTGTCGGCTCGATGAAGCCGTAGCCGATGGCGGTGAAGTTGCCGCGCGTGGGCTGCGTGCGGTCGATGATCTGGTTGAAGTCGGCGAAGCCCGACTCGCTGAAGTTGTTCTTGCCCTGGCCGAACGAGGCGCTCAGCGTCCAGGTCTTGGTGAGCGCGCCGTTGTAGCGCAGCGCGATGCTGCGCGTGCCGTACTCCAGCCGGTTGAGCGCCGTCGCGTTGTCGATGTTGAGCGTGACGAACGGCGCGATGTTGGTCTCGGTCGGGTCGCCGAAGATGGAGAAGGCGACGGTGTGGCTCGGGTTGATGTTGTAGTCAACCTTGGCCGCGTAGTTGTAGCTGCGGTAGCGACGCGAGTACTCGTCGCCCAGGATGGTGCGCAGCCCCGAGCCCTCGGCGCCGCGGACGAGCTCGCGCCTCACCGTCGGGTTGAACGAGGTGAAGAAGAAGAGGTGATCCTTCGCGCCGGGGACGTAGCCGCCGAAGTCGGCGCCGATGTCGTAGTTCTCCTCGTGGAGCAGCTTGCCGAACTTGTTGGTGCGGGTGTCGTCGGGCTGCTTGCGCGTGGCCTCGAACGACTTGGGCCGCATGAAGCCGTAGAGGGCGCCGTGGTACTCGTTGCCGCCCGACTGCGTGATGATGTTGACGATGCCGCCCTGCGACTGGCCGTACTGCGGCTCGAAGCCGCCCGTCTTGACCTGCACTTCCTTGATGAAGGAGGTGTTGATGCCGGTGCCGAGCGTGCCGTAGTTACGCGTGAAGGTGCCGAGGCCGCCGAAGGCCGAGTCCGTGATGTTGACGCCGTCGGCGATGTAGAGGTTGTCGAGCGCCGAGCCGCCCGAGATGGACGGGTTGGCCGAGCCGCCCTTGCCGCTGTCGGCGACGCCGGGGGCGAGGTAGAAGAGGCTCGTGACGCTGCGCTGCACGGGAATGTTCTGGAAGAGCGTGTCGGACAGGTTCTGGCCGACGGCGGTGCTCGACAAGTCGGTCGCCGCGGCGCCCGAGACGGTCACCACCTCGGAGACCTGCCCCGGCTCAAGCTTGATCGAGATCGACGTAGCGCGCCCGACGTTGACTTCGAGGGCGTCCACCGACGCGGCCTTGAAGCCGGCATTCTCGACCCTAAGTGTGTAAGAGCCGGGGATCAGACCATCGAACGTAAATGTGCCTTCGTCGCTGGTCGTCGCCGTGCGCGGCGTCGGCAGCGTCTGGCCGGTGACGGTTACCGTGGCGTTCTGCACGGCGGCGCCGGTGGCGTCCGTCACTGTCCCGGCGACGGAACCCGTCGTGGAACGATCCTGCGCGAAGGCGGAGGCCGCACACAGGCACAGAACGACGACGAGTTGAATTGTTTTTCTCATCAGATTATCTCCTTGATTCATAGAACCATGCTCGATGCTCTCTGCGACTAAGTGGATGGGGAGCGACGCGGAGGCGAGGCAGCGAGGGAAGCCTCTTCCCGTCTCCACTATGAGGTCGTCACAAGTTGCATCCAAATTGCTTTCCATTTTCTCTGCTAGGTGGCAAGCGATGCACTGTCAGGGCAAGTAACATACCGTTATCGATAAATGGGGCGAGAGCGGACGTAAACTTTGATATTCTCTACTTTAGCTCGTTGTGAGTTTCGCCGGGGGGGATTAGCGCCTTGTAAAATCTCCGACATTCTGAATCCATTATTCAAAAAATCGTAGAATTAAGACGGTGGTTGGAGACCCCGCGCGGGCCGGCTCGCTCTGCCCGGAGCCGCCGCCGTGGAGCATGATCACGACCTGTTTAGTCGGACGCTTTTGGGTTAGAATGCCGACGACCGAAATTGAACCCGAACCGGCTCACCTGCGAATCCACCGGCCTTGCAGCGGAGGACAAAATGAAGTTAAAAGCGATCATCGTCACCGCCCTCGCGCTCTCTTTCGTGACGGCCACGGGTCAGCAGCGCGCGGCGCCGCCGACCGAGCAGAAGAGAGATGGCACGCCTCAGCAGCAGGACGAAGTAGTGAGCGTCACAACCAACCTGGTACAGGTTGATGTGGTCGTCACGGACAAAGATGACAAGCCGATGACCGACCTGCTCCCCGAGGACTTCGAGGTGTTCGAGGGCAAGAAGCGGCAGCAGATAACTAACTTCTCATTCATTGCGACTGGGGGCGCTGCCGCCGGGGCGTCGGCCGTCTCTCCCCCGGCGGGGGGAAAAGCGGCGCCGATCCCTCCGGCATCCATTCGGCCTGAAAAGGTGCGACGCACCTTCGCGATAGTCGTCGACGACTTGGGGCTCTCCTTCGAGAGCATCGGCTTCGTGCGGAAGGCGCTCCGCAAGTTCGTTGACGAGCAGATGCAGCCGGGCGACCAGGTCGCCATCATCCGTACCACCGGGGACACAGGCGCCCTCCAGCAACTCACCAGCGACAAGCGGCAACTCCAGGCGGCCATCGAGAACGTCCGCTGGAACCCGGCCGGACGCGGCGGCCTCAGCCCATTCCAGCAGGCGGTTGACCAGAAGGAGTCGCTCTCGACCAACGAGAACTCCGACGATAACCCGATGCGCGGGATCAGGAAAAGTCAGGAGATGATGGACCAGATGGAGCGCGAGCGCGGCGACAACTACGCCGTCGGCACCTTTAACACCCTCGGCTTCGTCATCAACGGCCTGAAGGAGTTGCCCGGCCGGAAATCAATCATCTTCATCTCGGAGGCCTTTCGGCTCTTCTCCAGCCAGGGGCGTAACGTCACCCTGATGCAACTCCTCAGGAGCCTGACGGACC
>CAXTSK010000287.1:0-7124 GCA_964246655.1 uncultured Pyrinomonadaceae bacterium | reverse complement strand
GGGGCGGCGCTTGGGCGGCGGGCGCCCTGGCGCTGGGGGCGCCGCGCGGCGCGCAGGGGGCGGAGTCGAAGATCGAGGTGCTCTTGAACGAGCCCGTCGGCACCATCTCGCCGAACATCTACAGCCACTTCATCGAGCACCTCGGCGGCGTCGTCTACGACGGCATCTGGGTCGGCGAGAACTCGAAGGTGCCGAACGTCGGCGGCATCCGCCGCGCTTTGGTCGAGCACGTCAAGCGCATCAAGCCCGGCGTCATGCGCTGGCCCGGCGGCTGCTTCGCAGACCAGTACGACTGGCGCGACGGCATCGGCCCGCGCGACAAGCGCCCCCGCCGCGTCAACTTCTGGGCCGACACGAACTACAAGGCGACCGACGCTTATAAGAATTTGAAGTCCGGCCCGCAGAAGTACGAGCCGAACTGGTTCGGCACCGGCGAGTTCATGCAGTTCTGCAAGCTGACCGGCTCACAGCCCTACTTCGCCGCCAACGTGCGCAGCCGCGACGTGCGCACGTTCCTCGAATGGCTCGAATACTGCAACGCGCCCGCGGGGCTGACGACGCTCTCCGACATGCGCGCGGCCAACGGCGACCGAGACCCTTACAACGTCGCCTACTGGGGCATCGGCAACGAGTCCTGGGGCTGCGGCGGCGACATGACGCCCGAGGAGTACGCGACCGAGTTCCGCAAGTTCACCGCGTGGGTGCCGACCTACCAGACCGTCAAGTACAACTTCATCGCCACAGGGCCGAACGGGGCGGACGTGGGCTGGACGCGACGCTTCTTCACGAAGCTCCTGGAGAAGGGGCCGCGCATGGCCGAGAGGGTCTTCGGCTTCGGCCTGCACTACTATTCGGGCACGACGGGGAAGGGCGACCCCGTCGTCTACACCGACGACGAGTGGTACGAGCTGATTCACCGCTCCGACCGCATGGAGTCGCTCATCACGACGCACTGGTCTGCGCTCGGCGAGTTGGACCCGCAGCGACACGTCCGCCTCGCCGTGGACGAGTGGGGCACCTGGCACAACACGCAGGACCCGACGATGCCCGCCGGGTATCTCTACGCTTACACGAGCACGCTGCGCGACGCGCTCATCTCGGCCGTCAACCTCGACACCTTCCAGCGCCACGCGGACAAGGTGGCGATGGCGAACCCGGCGCAGCTCGTCAACACGATCCACTCGCTGTTTCTGGCCTACGAGGACAAGTTCATCGTCACGCCGAACTTCCACGTCTTCGAGATGTACACGCCGCACCAGGGCGCGCAGTCGTTGCGCACCGAGTTCATCGCGCCGCGCGTCTCCTACATGCGCGGCGGGAGCAGCCCCGGCCGACAGGAGTTCTGGGGCCTGGCGGGCTCTGCCTCTCTCAGCGGCAAGGTGCTGACGCTCACGGCCGTCAACCCCGACGCGAAGAGCGCGCGCGAGACCGAGATCGACATCGTCGGCGGGCGCGTCGCCTCTGCCCAGGCGCGCGTACTCAGCTCCAACGACATACACGCGCACAACAGCTTCCAGAACCCGCGCGGGCTTGAGCCGCGCGACGAAGCGGTCAACCTCGGCGCGGGCGGTCGCCTCGTCTACCGCTTCGCCCCCGCCTCCGTCACGCGCCTGACGCTGACGCTGGCGTGAGGAGAAGTAGGCAGTAGGCAGAAGGCAGAAGGCAGCCGCTCCGCGTTAGTGGTGTGGAAGGTGTAACCGGTTGTTTTCGCCCGCGGCGCTTAAAACTGCCTCCGGCGTTCGGCCTACTGCCTACTGTTCATATGATTCGCAAAGCGTTCCTGATGAAGTTGAGGCCGGGGTGGCGCGAGGAGTACGAGCGACGGCACAACCCTGTGTGGCCGGAGATGGAGGAGGTGCTGCGTGCGCACGGCGTGCGCAACTACTCCATCTTCCACGAGCCCGGGACGGAGAGGCTGTTCGCGTACGCGGAGGTCGAGTCGGAGGAGCTTTGGCGGCGGATCGCCGAGACGGAGGTGTGCCGACGCTGGTGGGCTTACATGAAGGAGTTGATGCTGACGAACCCTGACGACAGCCCCGTCTCCGAAAATCTGGAAGAGGTCTTTCACCTCGACTGAAGAGCCCGATTTTCGGGCGGCGCGCTTTTGTTGGATCAGTGAAAAATCGAACTTAAACGCTTGCCAAAGGGGAGAATGGTGTTACAATGCGCGCAAAATCAAAACAGTTAAAGTAGTTGCCCCAAATTGATTATTTTGGATTTCTTCTGGTTTTCGGATGAGATAAGCCTTTAACTCCCCCTCGGCAAGGTCTAAATCCTGACAACTTTAAAGTATCCCCCTCGGACGGTTCAGGGAATAAAATTTGCGTGAGTTAAACGCTCAACCGCGGCATCTTGCTTCGGCTAGGTCGCAGGCGACTACATAATAAAAGCCCTAAAAGTTTCATTCTTTGTCCTTTGAATGTCAGTCTCCCCCAGCGGGCGCCGCTATTTCAAGGTAACCGCTTTACCGGGAAGTTTTAGCGATTTTGCCCCCGCCGGGCGTCGAATTCAATTTGATAAGTGGTTTCTTGAGGCGCGCTGCCGAAGGGCGCCTCGCGGACGAACCCTCTGCGACTCTTCCCGGCGTGAGTCGGTCGCGGTCTTCGCGGCAGACCGAGGGTTTTTCAGTCCTTCCCCGAGCGAGACGGCAATTTACAGAGCGTGCGGGCGATGAAGACCTCAAACGGCGTCGGCCGTGTCCCTTCGTTGGGCGCGTCCCCGGCCTCAGTCGTTCGTTGTTGAGGTGGGCGTCTGACCGTCAACAAGCAACCAGGTAAAGGCACCCGCCCTTACCGCAAGAGTTACAGAGAGGAAGCTAATATGCGACCGATGCAGATTATCGCGGTTGTCCTGCTGTTAGCCGTCGCCGCGGCCGGCCAGACCAACAGGGGCGCCATCGCCGGCACCGTCATTGACCAGAACGGCGCAGCCATCCCCGGCGCCTCCGTGACCATCACCAACCTCGGCACGGGCCAGAAGCAGACGGTGACCACCTCTGACGACGGCGCCTTCCAGGTCTCCTCGCTCGACCCCGTCAGCTACAGCATCATGGTCGAGGCCCAGGGGTTCAAGACGGCCACCATCCAGAGCTTGAAGGTGGACACGGCGACGACCGCCACGGCCAACGTGATCGTGGAGCCGGGCGCGGTCGGCGACCAGGTGACGGTCGTGGCCGACACCCCGCTCCTCAACACCGAGTCGGGCACGACGACCTCGACCATCTCGGAGCGCCAGATTCAGGACGTGCCGCTGAGCAACCGGAGCGTGCTCGATTTGGCCCTGACGGCCCCGAACGTTTCGGGCGACGCCGGCAGCGAGGACCCGGGGGTGACCTCGGGCCAGCCCGTGCCGGGCTTCAACCTGAGCCTGAACGGCGGGCGTCCCGGCAGCACGGCGATCCTGGCTGACGGCGTCAACAACACGGGCGTCGGCATCGCGCGCTCGGTCGTCTCTTTCACGCCCGAGACCGTGCAGGAGTTCACCGTCCAGACCTCTGCCTACTCGGCCGAGTTCGGCAACACGGGCGGCGGCGTCATCAATGCGACGACGAAGTCCGGCACGAACGACTTCAACGGCATCGCGCTCTGGTATCACCGCAACCCGAAGACGGCGGCGGGGCCTTACACCATCGGCACCGGCCCGCGCCCGCCGAACAACCTGCGCTACAATCAAGTCTCGTTCACCCTCGGCGGCCCCGTCTACCTGCCGCGGTTCGGCGAGGGCGGGAAGCGTCTCTACGACGGGCACAACAAGACCTTCTTCTTCTTCGCCTACGAGCCGCGCTGGCGCCGCGACTTCCTGACCGTCTCGACGCTTCTGCCCACGGCCGCCCAGCGCGCGGGCGACTTCCGCAACCTCGTCCGGACGAACAGCGGCTTCCTGCCGACCGAGGTGGCCGCCCGGTTCCTGCCGCAGACGACCAACGCGTCCTCCATCGGCCCGGCGGACATCTACCGCCAGTTCAACCTGGTGAACGGGCGGCTGGTGCCGATCACCCTGGCGGCCGGCCAGACCTTCCCGCAGTTCTCCAGCGGGGGGCAGCTCAACGTCATCCCGCAGGAATACCTCGACCCGACGGCGCAGAACTTGTTGCAGTACTTGCCCGTGGGCAGCGACTACTTCATCGACGACGCGGGGCTGGTGAGGAACGCCCTCATCCAGCGCTTCGTCCAGCAGGACGAGACGCGCTACACGCTGCGCCTCGACCACAACATCACCGACAACTTCAAGACCAACTTCCGCTACACCGTCACGCCAGCCGTCGGCGTGCGCGGCTTCGGCAGCGACGTGAACGGCAACACTGCCGCCTACAGCGACGCCAAGCAGATGCTGCTGGCCTTCAATAACATCATCACGCCGTCAATCGTCAACGACCTGCGCCTGAACTACACGCGCGGCGTCTTCAGCGAGGACTTCTCGCCCGAGTTCTCGATCAACGGCGGGCGCAACCTCGCCAACGAGCTGGGGCTGCCCTCCCTGACCTCGGGCGGCCTCCCGCTCTTCCAGTTCAGTTCCGACAACGGCGGCAACGCCTTCTCCGACATCGGCTCCTCGGGCTCGACGAACAACTACAACGTCGAGGAGCGCTTCAACATCAACGACATCCTTTACTACACCCACGGGAACATGACGTGGAAGACGGGCGTTGACCTGAGCCACGCGCGGCTCAACGTCGTCCCGTTCTTCGCCGCCTCCGGCGGGCGCTGGACGTTCCGCTCCATCCAGACCAACAACACACGCGGCACCGCCAACCTCGCGTCGCTGGGCGGGAACCCCTTCGCCAGCCTCCTCATCGGGGTGCCGAACAACGTAGACGTGCGCCCGCTGCTGCTCGACTACAACTACCGCTGGAACTCCGGGGCGGCCTTCATCCAGAACGACTGGAAGGTGAGGCCCAACCTGACGCTCAACCTGGGGCTCCGCTACTCGCTTCAGTACCCGCGCTACGAGAAGAACAACCTTCAGGGCGTCTTCCGCCCCGACCTCGGGACGGACGTGACGCTCACCGCCGCGCAGCGCCGCGCGACGGCGACCGGCCTCGGCGTCGCAACGACGGCGCCCATCCCCGACTACGTCCCGACGACGGTGAGGATTCCCGCGTTCGCCTTCTCGGGAATGGGCGGGCGCTCGAAGTACATCGTCCCGGTCGATTACAAGGGCTGGGAGCCGCGCTTCGGCTTCGCCTATAGCCCGAAGCGGAAGCTCTTCGGCCTCGACCTTGAGAAGCGTTCGATGGTCATCCGCGGCGGCTACGGCCTGTCGCACGCGCCGCTGACGGGCAACAACCGCTCGCCGAACCCGGACTTCGGCCAGTTCGTCACGATCAACAACCTCGCCACCGGCTCGCCCGCCGGCAACTCGCAGGACACCGGGCAGCCCATCCGTCTGACGGGCAACGACCCGGTAATCACGGCCCGCGCGCTCTTCGATCAGCTCGGCGTCACCTCCGACGGGCTGGTCACCACGAACAGCATCGCCATCCCGGCCTTCGCCGACGCGGGCAGCGGCAGCGGGAAGGTTCCGTACAGCCAGAACTGGAACGTGTCGCTCTCCTTCGAACTGATGAAGAACATGGTGGTCGAGGTCGCCTACGTTGCCAACAAGGGGACGCACCTCTACCTACCGCTCGTCAACATCAACCCGCGCAACCTCGACTTCGTCGAGTTCCTGGAGGCCAACAACCTGAACGCGGAGACCGCCTTCACCGATCCGCTGGGGCGGACGGGCCTGGGCGGCGGCGCGATCACCATCCAGCGCAACAGCGTCCAGACGCCTTTCTTCGGCTTCAACAACCTCAACCGCTTCTTCGACCCGTCGGCCAACAGCATCCGGCACGCGGGCTACATCGACGTGCGCCGCCGCGTCTCGCGGGGCGTGACGTTTACGGCGAACTACACCTACGGCAAGTCCCTCGACGACGCGTCGGACGCCAGCCCGGACACGAGGGTCATCACGGAGGTCGGCCAGACCCAGGGGCAGGTCTCCTACGGCGCGACGCGCAAGAGTGACCGCTCCGTCTCGACCTTCGACATCAAGCACAACTTCAGCTCGACGTTCCTCTTCGACCTGCCGGTCGGGCGCGGCCGGGGCTGGCTGCTCAACCACGGCCCGGCGCTCGTTGACGCGGTGGTCGGCGGTTGGACGGTCTCCGGCCTCTTCCGCCTTCAGGGCGGGACGCCGTTCCTGCCCTACCTGACCGACACGAACCGGCTCGGCGGCACCAACCGCACCGTCCGCCCGAACCTCATCGAGGGCGTGCCGCTCAAGAACCCGCTGTGGTCGGACAGCTGCACGGTCGGCGCGACGTGCGAGCCCTTCCTCAACCCTTCGGCCTTCATCCGCCCGCCGAAGGGCGAGCTGGGCAACGCCCCGCGGACGCTCGACAGCCTGCGCGGGCCGATGCAGCAGTACTTCGATGTCTCGTTCCAGAAGAACTTCCCCTTCCCGTTCCACGACAAAGAGGGGAAGCGCCGCATCAACTTCCGCGTTGACCTGATCAACGCCTTCAACCACCCGGTCTTCCGCCTCGGCTCGTCCGGCGCGAACGGGTTCACGAACAACCCGAGTGAGGCCCTGCTCACGCAGACGGACTTGAACACCTGGTTGGCGGCCAACCCCGGCCAGACGGCGACGCTGGCGCAGGTCAACGCGCTCATCACCGGCGCCCGCCTGTCCACCGGCGCGCTGCCGCTCAACTACTTCAGCGTGCCCGTCCCGCAGGGCTTCGCCACCAGGAGGGCCGAGTCGTTCGACATCAGGACGCTGGAAGGGCTCAAGCTCTACCGGCTGCGACAGTCCTACGACCCGGCCTTCGGGGCGCTGCGGGCGGTCCCGAACTCACGCTACATCCAGTTCGGCATCCGCATCTTCTTCTAAGCCGAAGTAGATTCCCAGACCAAGAGGTGGCGCCGGAGCTGTGCGCCAACAACGACGGCGCCCGCAAGATCGGTTTCACGGCGCCGAGCGTCGAGGGACAGGTCGACGTCATCTGCGACGCCCACCGTCGCGCGGGCATCGACGCACGCTCCATCGGCTACGTGGAGTGCCATGGAACGGCCACCCCGCTCGGCGATCCGATCGAGGTCGCGGCGCTCACCAGGGCGTTCAGGACCTCGACCGAGGAC
>CAXTSK010000286.1:0-7126 GCA_964246655.1 uncultured Pyrinomonadaceae bacterium | reverse complement strand
AGGCACTCATCACCTTCAAGCCCGAGCCGGGCTACACCGAAGAGGCGCGCAGGTTCAACGTCGTCGGCGTCGTACGGCTCCGCGCCATCCTCCACTCGTCGGGCGTGATGCAGAGCATCGCCGTCGTCAAGGGGCTGCCGCACGGCCTAACGGAGAAGTCTGTAGCCGCGGCGGCGCAGATACGGTTCGAGCCCGCGCAGAAGGACGGGCGGACGGTGTCGCAGTACATCGTCCTCGAATACAACTACAACATCTACTGAGAGGGGCGGAGAGAAGCGTTGGCTATCAGGCTGAAGGCTGAAGAGGGCGCGTCCGAAGGCGGCGCGACGGAAGCGCCGCTCGTCGCGGTCGTCATGGGCAGCACGTCCGACTGGGAGACGATGCGCCACGCGGCCGAAGTCCTGAAGCAGTTCGGCGTGCCGCACGAGTGCGCGGTCGTCTCGGCGCACCGCACGCCGCGTCGGATGGCCGAGTTCGCCGAAGGGGCGGAAGCGCGCGGGCTCGAAGTCATCATCGCGGGCGCGGGCGGCGCCGCGCACCTGCCCGGCATGGTCGCCGCACAGACGACCGTGCCCGTCCTCGGCGTGCCCGTCAAGAGTAAGGCTTTGAAGGGTCTCGACTCGCTCCTCTCCATCGTGCAGATGCCGGCGGGAATTCCCGTGGGCACGCTCGCCATCGGTCCGAGCGGGGCGACGAACGCGGCGCTGCTCGCCGTCGCCATCCTCGCCAACACGCGCCCGGAGTTGAGAGAACGCTTGCGCCGCTTCCGCGAAGAGCAGACCGCCAAGGTGCGCGAGGCGACCCTGCCGTCATGAGAGCGATTCTGCCCGGCTCAACCGTCGGCGTACTCGGCAGCGGCCAACTCGGCCGCATGTTCGCCATCGCCGCGCGCCGCATGGGCTACCGCGTCCACACCTTCTCACCCGACTCCGACACGCCGACCGGACAGGTCTCGGACAGAGAGTACGAACACCCTTACGACGACCTCGACGCGGTGCGCGAGTTCGCGCGGGGAGTCGAAGTCGTCACCTTCGAGTTCGAGAACGTGCCGGCCGAGACGGTCGAGGCCGCCGCCGCGCTCGCGCCCGTCCGCCCTTCAGGCTCCGTGCTCTACACGACGCAACACCGCCTGCGCGAGAAGACCTTTCTCTCCACGCACGGCTTTCCCGTCGCGCCCTTCCGCCACGTCCGCAGCCTTGAAGACCTGACGGCCGCGCTTGAACAGATCGGCCTCCCCGCCGTGCTCAAGACCGCGGGCTTCGGCTACGACGGCAAGGGGCAGACGCGCATCGACTCAATCGAAGACGCGCCGGACGCCTTCGAGGCTCTGCGCGGGCAGGAGGGCGTCGTCGAAGCCTTCGTGGACTTCGAGCGCGAGGTCTCGGTCGTCGCCGCGCGGGGCACCGGCGGCCGTGTAGCGCACTACGGCGTCGTCGAGAACACGCACAGCCGGCACATCCTCGACCTCTCCGTCGCGCCCGCGCGCGTCGAGGAAAGTGTCGTGCGCGAGGCCGTCTCGATAGCACGCGCCGTGCTCGAAGAGCTGGACGTGGTCGGCGTTACCTGCGTCGAGTTCTTCCTCACACGTTCCGGCAAGCTGCTCGTCAACGAACTGGCCCCGCGCCCGCACAACTCCGGCCACTTCACCTTCGACGCCTGCGTGACCAGTCAGTTCGAGCAGCAGTTGCGCGCCGTCTGCGACCTCCCGCTCGGCTCGACCGAGTTGCTCCGCCCCGCCGCGATGGCGAACCTGCTCGGCGACCTCTGGCAAGGGGGCGAGCCCCTTTGGCGCGCGGCCGCGGCCTTCCCCAACGTCAAGCTGCACCTCTACGGCAAGACCGAAGCGCGCCCGGGGCGCAAGATGGGGCACCTCACCGCGCTCGCCGCCGACCCCGCAGACGCCGCACGCTGTGCGCTCGCCGCCCGCGACGCACTCACGCGCGCCAGCCGCTAAGAAAACGTCCGAGCCCCTCATACATCGCCTCGAACGAGTCGGCGCAGAAGAGTAGAGGCTGGAAACGCGTCGGGTCGTAAGCGGTGTGCGAAGCCTCTTCCAAATCCAGCGGCCGCAGCTCCGCCCGACTCATCGCCTCAAGCTCGCCGGCCGAAGAGAGCAGGCCCGTGCCGTAAGCCTTCACCACACCGCCCTCGCGCAGCACGCCGAATTCGATGGTGAACCAGTAGACCCGCGAGAGCCTTTCGAGCGCCTCGGCCGACGCGGTACGTCTGACGGCGCGTCCGACCTGCCGGTTGAGTTCGGCGAGGCGCGGGCTGGCGAGCGTCAACGCGTGGCCGAGCAACTCGTGCACCACGTCGGGCTCGGGCGTGTAGGCGGGCGTCGAGTGGTGGCGTATGTACTGCGTGCAGAGGAAGACTCCGTCGGCGAGCGATTCGAGAAAGACCCGCGGCTCGACGAGCCCCGCGACCGGCTCCAGCCGGAAGCCGCTGATGGCCCGCACGCGCTCCGACACCTCGCGCAACTGCGGGATCGAAGCGCGCGGCAGGTCGAGCCGGCGCGCGGCTTCAAGGTACTCGGCGCACGCGTGTCTCTGATGCGCGGGATCGAGCGCCCCTCGCACGGCGCGCCACAGCGCGTGCTCCTCGTCCGTGTAGGGCGCGTCGGGGACTTCGGCGCCGGGCTCGTATTGCAGCGCGATCTGCGCGATGCGGTTGCGACGCGCGCGGTAGTCCGCGTCGCGGAAGCCCGGGTGGTTGGGGTCGAGCCGGACGACGGCGTTGCGGCCCGCGCCCGCCTCGACGCCGGAGGCAGCCTCGTCGGTCTCGCCCGCCGCGACCATTCGCGCGTCCACGTGGTCGAGTAGAAGCCTTTCGTCACTCACCTTCCTGTTCATGTCAAAAACCTCCCCGCGCCGCCGCGGCCGCGTGTCGAGTCCGGCCCGCGCTCCCCGCGCGGCGGCCGTACGAGATGTTATAATGCCGCACGTCCCCGGCAGTCATCCAGATGAGAACGGAGCAAGGACTGATGAAGCGCAGACTATTCATCTTCATGTTGTTGGCGTGCGCGTCGGCGCAGGGGCAGCCCTCCCAGGAGGCGCCGACCGACCGCATCACCCTCGAAGAGTTCAAATCCCTACGCGCCGCGGGCAAGGTCTTCGTGCTCGACGTGCGCTACCAGATCGACCGGAAGATCAAGGGCGCGCTGCACGTCCCGCTCGGCGACCTTGAGGCGCGACTCGCGGAGTTGCCGCGCGACCGCGAGATCGTCACCTACTGCTCTTGACCGAGCGAGCACACCAGCGCCCGTGCGGCGCAGATACTCCGCGACAAGGGATACAAGGCGCGCGCGCTGCTCGGCGGCTGGGCCGCCTGGCTCGCCGCCGACGGCGAGACCGAGCCCGTCACAGAGGCGACCAACCCCTCGCCCCCGCAGAACACCAACGCACCGCCGCCGCCTCAGCCGGGGCAGCACGTCGTCGCCTCGCCCAACCCGACCACCGACGACAGCAAGACGACGGCCACCGTCGAGCCCGCCACCGTCTCGGGCTCTAAGGCTCAACCCGCCGCGGCCACGACCGCCGCGCCCTTGAAGAAGAAGACGACCCGGCCGAAGCGCAGGCGCAAGACGACGCACGATGACTAACGCCGACGCCGACACGGCCCGCCAGTTTATTTCACACGGGGATGTATTCATGAAGCTCGATACGTTCAAGGTCAGGAACAGCTTCCTCAGGAGACCTGTCTTGGTCTTCGTGTTGCTGCTGCTTCAGTCGTGTGGCTTGGCGGCTCTCGCGCAGGGCGCCGTGAGCATCAAGCTGGATGTGGACGCCACGGGGGCCGCGCGCAACGTGCTCCGCGCCAGACTCACGATCCCCGTCAAGCCCGGGCCGCTCACGCTGTTCTATCCGAAGTGGATTCCCGGCGAGCACTCGCCGACCGGGCCGATCAACGACGTGATGGGGTTGAAGCTGAGCGCGGGCGGCAAGCCCATCCCTTGGCGCCGCGACGACGTGGAGATGTTCTCTTTCCACTGTGACGTTCCGCCCGGGGTCAGTGCCCTCGAAGTCACGTTCGACGACGTGTCAGAGCCCGGGACGACGATGACCGCGCGGCTGGCACGAATCAAGTGGAACCGCCTGATTCTCTACCCGCAGGGTGTGAACGCGGACGCGGTTCACGTCGTGGCCTCGCTGAAGCTGCCCGCCGGTTGGCAATACGCCACGGCGCTGCCCCCGGCGGGCGAGAGGGCGGGCGAGATCGAATTCAAGGAAGTCTCTCTGGAAGAGCTGGTCGATTCCCCCGCGATCATCGGGGCCAACTTTCGGAAAGTCTCACTCACTTCGGGAGGGCCTTTGCACGAGTTGGACATCGCCGCCGACTCTCCCGCCGCCTTGGAGATGAAGCCGGAATCTTTAACCGGCATCAAAAATCTGATCGGCGAAGCCTACGCCCTTTTCGGCGCGCGACACTACAACGGCTACAGGTTTCTCCTGACGCTGAGCGACTACGGCGGGGCCGAAGGATTGGAGCACCACGAGTCGAGCGAAGACGGCGTGGGCGAGAAGGCGTTCAGCGACGAGAACGCGCTGCTCGACCTTGGAGACCTGCTCGGCCACGAGTACGCCCACTCTTGGAACGGAAAATATCGCCGCCCCGAAGGTCTCGCGACGCGGGACTTCGAGCAGCCCATGAAGGGCAACCTGCTCTGGGTCTACGAAGGCTTGACGGAGTACCTCGGCAAAGTGCTGCCGACGCGGAGCGGGCTGTGGACTCCCGAGAATTTCCGCGAGGCGGTGGCGGCGGTCGCCGCCGAGATGGACAACCAGACGGGCCGCGCGTGGCGGCCTCTGGTTGACACGGCGGTCGCCGTCCAACTGACCTATCCTTCCCCGAGGGCCTGGCGGAACTACCGCCGCCGCGTCGATTACTACGACGAAGGGCTGCTGATCTGGCTGGACGCGGACGTGTCGATACGCAGGCAAAGCGGCGGGAAACTTTCGCTCGACGATTTCTGCCACAAGTTTCACGGCGGGCGGGACACGCCTCCCTCCGTCAGACCTTATACCTTCGACGATGTCGCCGCCACGCTCAACGAAGTCATGCCTTATGACTGGCGCGGGTTCCTCAATCAGCGGGTCAACGTGCTCGCCCCCCGCGCCCCGCTCGGCGGAATCACCGACGGGGGCTGGCGGCTGGTCTACAACGAGAAGCCTAACGGTCAGATAAAAATGGCGGAGCAGTTGAGGAAGTTCATAGACCTCTCATACTCGCTCGGCCTGATCCTCAAAGGGGACGGCAGCGTCTTCGACGTGAACCCCGAAGCGGCGGCTGGGGCGGCGGGACTCGCCCCAGGCATGAAGATCATCACGGTCAACGGGCGTGGCTGGTCGCCGGACGTGCTGCACGACGCCATCGCGGCGACGAAAGATGGTTCATCGCCCCTCGAACTGCTCGTCGAGAACGGCAGCTTCAACCGGACGTATAAACTGGACTACCGCGGCGGGGAACGCTACCCGCACCTGGAGCGCGACCCGTCGAAGTCCGACATCCTCTCGGAGGTGATAAAGTCGCGCACGTCACCTCCGACCCGTTGAGCCTTTGACGCGCGGAGACGCGGCGGCGGGCGGCGCTTGGCGGGTTAACTGGCGGCGCGGAAGACGGCCAGGAATTTGAGCGGGAGGTTGTCGGCGGTCGTCCCGGCGTCGATGAGGGCGACGGCCAGCCATTCGCCGCCGGACGACTTCCAGACGGCGAGCCTGTACTTGTTGTGTTCGGCGGTGACGCCTGAGTCGCGTGTGAAGCCCGCGGCGCCGAGCCGTTCTTCGTAGAAGCGCTCGACGGCGCCCCAGTCGGCGTTCGCGTCGAGGCGGAAGATTTCCACGTCGGCCCGACCGAACTTCTCGGAGAGGATGCGGCGGGCGTCGGCGACGGCGAGGTCGAGCGTCGTTTCGTAGGCCCCTTCGATAACCTCCCGATGGGCGGAGGGAGGGACGGGGATATCTTCTACCCTCATAAATTTCTTTCCGGAGCAGGAGACGGCCGAGGGCGCCAGAGCGGCGGCCAGCAGAATCGCTCGCAATGCGCGGGGTCGCCACACTGTTCTACGTTCACCTCTCGTCGCGTTTGTTTTGGTTCGCGCCACGGAGTTTACACCGGGCGGGCGGATTCCGCACAGGCGAGCCGGAAGAAGAAAAGCGCTGGGCGCCCCGACCGGAGCGCCCCGCTTCTCTTCATCTATCAACTCACGCCGCGCCCGCGACACCCCTTACGGGTGTGCGTCGATGACGCGCCCGACGGCGCTGTCGTAAGCCGTCTCGGCGCCGCCCTCGTAGGTCTCGCCGTTGGCGTCGCGCGGGAAGGCCAGTTCGCGCAGGGATTCGAGCAGGTCCTTGTCGCCGTTCTTCAAAGAGTTGGTGACGGCGTCCACCACCAGCGACGTTAAGCCGTTGAGGGCCGAGGCGCTGATGCCGGTGACGGGGTTCTTGGCGCCGACCGCCCCGAGCACCGCCCCGAAAATGTTCTTGATGATGTTCGCCTGCGTGTCGCGGTCGCCCGAGATGTCTTTGATCGCCGCGTGGACGGCGCCCATGAAGTAGCCGAGGTTCTCGGCGTTGTCGTAGTAGGGCCGGCCGTCGGTGCCCGTCTGCGTCTCGCCGAAGCGGGTGACGGCGTTCCCGTTCTTGCCGTTGCCGGTCTGGAGCCGGGCGATCATCTCGCCGACGGCCTGCGTCTGCCCGGCGTTGATCATGGACTTCACGTACATCGTGAGGCCCTTGCCGTCGCGGGAGTTTCTTTCGAGCGAACCGACCACCCCGGTCGTGTCGCTGTTGAGGATGTTGGTCAGGCCGTTGCGAATCTGGTTAACGCTGTCGCCTTTGCTGTAGATGATGCCGCCGATTGTCTCGATGGCGCCGCCCGCGTCCTCGATCTTCTTGAGCTGCGCGGCGGCGGGCTCGAAGAATCTTGCCTTGACGTTCGGGTCTCTGACCGAGGCCACGGCGTCGAGCAACCGCCCGAGCGGCGCGGCGTCGTAGAAGATGGTCGCGCCGCCGCTCATGGGGTTGGAGAGCCACTGCTCCTGCGTGGCCCCCTCGACGATCTTATTGATCTGCGACTGCGACAGCCCGGCGGCGCTCGAACGGACGCTCGCCGGGGTGGTCCTCAACGC
>CAXTSK010000285.1:0-7132 GCA_964246655.1 uncultured Pyrinomonadaceae bacterium | reverse complement strand
CCGCCGGAGCGTGCCGACGAGCCGCCGCCGGCCCCGGCCGCGGCGAACCCGGGCCGCTTGGCGGCCTTGCGCTGGCGGCGCGCCTTGAGCTTCTCGGCGCGCTGACGCTCCTCGTCCACGCGCCCGGTCATGTAGCGCATGATGGCGTCGTTGACACGCATGCGGCGCTCCAGCTCGGCGATTTCCGAGCCGGTGCCCTCGACCTCGAAGAGCACGTAGACGCCCTCGTTCTTGCGGCCGATGCGGTAGGCGAGTTGGCGGCGGCCCAAAACCTCGTTGCGCGTGACCGTGCCGCCCTGGTCGGTGACAACGCCGCTGAGGTTCTGCGTCAGCTTCGTCATCTCGTCTTCCTGCGTGTCGGGGTCAACGATAAAGATGACCTCGTAAACTCTCTTCTCTGCCAAAATCATCCTCCTTATGGATGTCTAGCCTCGGCTCTGCGGCCGAAGCAAGAAGGAAATTTAGTTTTGAGTTTTCAGGGTGTTTTTTTTTTATATATTAAGTATAAAAATTTTATATTTCTTACTATACCAACACCCCCTTTAATTATATAAATAATAAAAACAACCCACTGAAAACTCAAAACTAATTGTACAGCGACATTGCCTTGTCAATGCCGTCGCGTATGACGGCGCGGAGCGCTTCGGCGCACCGCTCCAGAATCTGTTCGACCTCTTCGCGCTGCCCCTTGGGGAAGCGTTCGAGGACGAAGCCGGCCGTGTCCCCCACGGGGTGCTCCGGCTTGATGCCGACGCGCAGGCGCGGGAACTGATCCGTGCCGAGCGCCGCGATGATGTTCTTCAAGCCCTTCTGCCCGCCGCTCGAACCCGAGGGCCGGATGCGTATGGAGCCGAAGGGGAGCGCGATGTCGTCGCTCACGACGAAGAGGTCGCTCGACGGCTTCAACTCCGAGCGCTTGCGCAGAAGGCACGCGACCGACTCGCCGCTCAGGTTCATGTAGGTCTGCGGCTTGACCAGCTCGGACGCGCGACCCTCAAGCTCCGCGCGTCCGACGAGCGCCCGGCACTCCGCGCGCTTGACCTGCGCGCCCGCCTGCCGCGCCAGAAGGTCTACGAGCATGAAGCCCAGGTTGTGGCGCGTCCACTCGTAACGCTCGCCCGGATTGCCCAGACCGACGATGAGCATGGAAAGCAGTAGGCGGTAGGCAGTAGGCGGTAGGCAGTTGAAGAACCATTCGCCGTGGAACGGTTCGAAGGTCAGCGGGCGCGCTCGGGAGGCGGAGCCTACTGCCTACTGCCATCTGCCTGCTGTCTACTCTTCGTCGTCCTTCTTGCCCTTGCCGATGACTTCGGGCTCGGCGGCCTCGTCCGCCGCCGCGCTCTCCTCGACCGGCTCCTCACGGAGGACGGCGACGGTGGCGACGGCCGTCTCGGGATCGGTCAGGATGGTGATGCCCTCATCGACCTTCACGTCCGAGACGTGCAGCACGTCGTGGGCACCGAGGTGCGACACGTCAACGCTGATGAAGTCGGGGATGATGTTCGGGCGGCAGCGAATCTCGACCTCGCGCAAAAGCTGTTCGAGGATGCCCCCGCCGTCCGCCGTGCCCACGGGCTCGCCTTCCAGTTCGAGCCGGACGGAGACCTCGATCTCCTGCCCGCGCACGAGGCGGCGCAGGTCGGCATGGACGAGCCGCGTCTTGACGGGGTCGATCTGCCGGTCGAGGAACATGACCTCGTTCGGGCCGACGCCGTCCACTTCAAGCGTGAAGATGGCGTTGTGCCCCGCCCCCGACCGCAGGATGGCGGCCCGCGCCGCGAGCGGCGCGGCCGCCGCGATGGGCTCGCCCTCGCCGCCGTAGATCGTGAGCGGCACCATCCCGCGCGCGCGCAAACGCCGCGCATCGTTCTTGCCGCGACCAGCGCGCAGCTCGGCGCGCACCGTTATCTCTTGTCTTTCTGCCATGATGACTCCTAAAAGCCGTGAACAGTAAACCGTGACGGGTGACAAGTGAAAGCTTTTATCCCGTCACCTTTCACGGCTTACCGGTCACGTAAAGTTTTCGCCCTCCGCCTCACACGAAGAGCGAGGAGACGCTCGTCTCCTCGTGGATCGACTTAATCGCTTTCGCCAGCAGCGGAGCGATGCTCAAAACGTTGATCTTCTTCTCCCGGCACGCCGTGTCTCGCAGAGGGATCGTGTTCGTGGTCACGACGCGCTCGATCTCCGACTCCGCCAGCAACTCGCACGCCCGGCCCGAAAGAACGGGGTGCGTGAAGCAAGTGTGGATGCGCTCGGCCTCCGCCCGGCTGAGCGCCGCCGCGACCTTCGTCAAAGAGCCGCCCGTGTCGCACATGTCGTCGACAATCAAACAGCTCCTCCCCTTCACGTCGCCGACGACGTTCATCACCTCCGCGACGTTCGCCTTCTCGCGCCGCTTGTCGCACAGGGCGAGCGTGGCGGGCGTGCCGTCATCCGACGTGAGACGCTTGGCGTAGGCGCGCGCGCGCTCGGCGCCGCCCGTGTCGGGCGCGACCACCGTCAGGTTCGGGAGCTTGTGATCCATGTAGTGGCCGATGAAGGCCGGCGCCGCGAAGAGATGGTCAACCGGGATGTCAAAGAACCCTTGAATCTGCGCCGCGTGCAAGTCCATCGTCAGCACGCGGTCGGCACCCGCGGTCGTAATCAGGTTCGCGACGAGCTTCGCGCTGATGGAGACGCGCGGTCTGTCCTTCTTGTCCGAGCGCGCGTAGCCGAAGTACGGGATGACCGCCGTCACGCGCTCGGCCGACGAGCGGCGGAAGGCGTCGAGCATGACGAGCAGCTCCATCAGGTGCGCGTCGGTCGGCGGGCACGTCGGCTGCACGATGAAGACATCGGCGCCGCGCACGTTCTCCGTGATCTGGAAGTTGAACTCCCCGTCCGAGAACCTGTCGGTCGTCGCCGAGCCCGGGTCGCAGTTCAAGTCACTGCAAATCTCCTGCGTCAGCGCCCGGTTCGCGTTCCCCGAGAAGACTTTGATGCCGCCGGTTGTGCTCATAAAGAGTTCAAAGTTCAAAGTTCAAAGTTTCAGGTTGAAGACTCAAGCTCATGACTTTGAGCCTTGAACTTGAAACTTTGAACTTTTGAATCTGGCTGGGGAGGTAGGACTCGAACCTACGAATGCCGGTTCCAAAGACCGGTGCCTTACCACTTGGCGACTCCCCAATCCCGGTTTCAAGCCCCGCCGCCCGGCCGGAGAACCACCGCGACGCGGCCGAGCGCCGCGAGGTACTCGGCGCATGTCAGCGTCTCGCACGCGAAGACCCGCCAGCCGCTTTCGACTTTAAGCGCCCCACGCGCGCGCGCCGCTTCCCCCTTGCTTTCAAAGACTCCGCAGACACTTGAGCCGCTGCCCGAGAGCATCACGCGTTCCGCGCCCGACTCGACCAGCCTTTCGCGCGCGCGGCCGATTTCGGGGTAGAGCCGCACTACGACGGCCTCGAAATCGTTCGACCACACACCACAGAGTGAATCGGGGAAATCAGCCTCCGTGCGCGAAACAGAAAGGTTAACCAGCGGTTTCACCTTTGTCAAGGCGGGAGCGCCGAGCGCTCGATAAGCCTCCGCGGTCGAGACGTGGACGCCCGGCGTGACGACGACGAGGTGCATTTTCGGGGCGTCTCCGAGCGGCCGGATGTCAGTCCCGGTCCCCGTCCCGAGCGCCGTCCCGCCCGCCAGGAAGAAGGGCACGTCCGCCCCCAAACGCGCCCCGATTTCCGCCAACTCGACCGCGTCCGTCTCTATCTCCCACAACGTCGCGAGCGCGGCCAGCGTTACCGCCGCGTCCGAGGAGCCGCCGCCCAAGCCCCCGCCGGCCGGAATCACCTTCTCCAACTCGACGCGGGCGCCTTGAGCCACACCGTAACGCTCGCGGAGCGCTTCGGCCGCGCGGAGCACGAGGTTCGAATCGTCCGTCGGGATTGAAGGGTCTGAACAGACGAGTCCGAGCTTTCCGTCAGTCGCGGCTTTGAAGGTGAGTGTGTCGTGGAGAGAAACTGTTTGGAAGACGGTGCTTATCTCGTGGTAGCCGTCGGGGCGCCGGCCGTGGACGCGCAGGCCGAGGTTGATCTTGGCGAAGGCCGGGACGTTTATCTTATCTGCTGACACTGAGAGCGGCCGGCGCCTCCTCTGACGAAAGCGCCGGCCGCCCGGAAACTCAACGTTCGTTGCGACCCGCGGCGCTAGCGCCTCATGAAAACCTGCGTGAAGTAGTACGTCCCGTCCGAAGCGCGCGCGATGCCGACGGCCGCGTGCGTGTACTCGTCGCTCAAAGCGTTCTCGCGGTGCTTCTCCGAGACCATCCAGCGCTCGACGGCGAACGCAGTCGGGTCGTCGTAGCCCTGATTATACGCGATGTTCTCGCCGATGGTCTTCCAACCGTGCACCCCGAGCGCCTGCGCGCGCCCTCTCAGGTCGAGCCCTTCGCGGTCTACGTGGCTCAGGTAACCGCCCCGCGCCATGTTCTGCGAATGGTAACGCGCGAGCCGAACCAGGTTGCCGTCCCATGCGAGCGGGCTCAAGCCCCTTCGCTGGCGCTCATGGTTGATGAGGTCGAAGGCGCGGCGCTCGTCGCCCGTCGCACCGGCGGCGGCGGCCGAGACCGGAGCCGCCGCGTAGGAACGCGTGGCGTTTGCCGGCGCGGGCGCGTAGACGCGCGTGACCTGACGCGGACGCTCGGGCGCGGGCGCCCCGGTGTAGACCGTCCCGACGAGCCTCGCCACGGGACGCTCGCCCGTCCGACCCGTCTCCTTCGGCGCGCCGTTGCCGCCGTTGCGGGCAAAGGCCGTCGTCGCCGTCAAACTTAAAGAAAATAACAGTATGAACCCGTTGCGGGGGAACCGCCCTGAAAACATAAGGGGGAACTCCTTAAATTTCAAACCCTTGGGCCGGAGGAGGCCGACAATATTGACCAGACTGGGCAAGCGGTCAACCTGTTGGCAATGTTAAAACATCGTTTGGCCGTAGTCAATCCTTAAAACTTCGCAACAGAATTGACACACGCCGGATGCACTTCAAGTTACTGAAAATTAAACACTTACCCGATTAAGACGGAATTTCGCGACTTAAAGGAGAGAGACGCGCTTCAGACGTTCGAAAGGGGTGCGACCGTTTGAAGGCGGGCACACTTTAGCCTCTAAATGCGAGAGAAATCAACCTTTATTTCGTCTCGCCCAGTTTGGCTTTGATTCTGGCCGTGTCTGCGGCTTCCGCCGCGAGAGAGAGGGCTTTGCGCCAGGAGGCAGATGCCTTTTCCTGCTGGCCGAGCTTTTTGAAGAGGTCGCCCAGATGCTCCTGAATCGTGGCCGAAGTCGGATTGCGGCGTGCCGCGTCGCTTAGATAGCGTTCGGCCTCTTTCAGTTTGCCGAGCTTGTAATTAACCCAGCCTAAACTGTCCAGGAACGAGGGATTCTGCGGCTCGGCGCGGACGGCGCGCTCGATCATGTCGCGCGCCTCTTCGAGCTTCTGGTCGTGCTCCGTGAGGAAGTAGCCGAGGTTGTTGAGGGCCGTCGGGTTGTTGGCATCTTTGGCGAGCACCTGACGCAAAGTCTCTTCGGCGCCTTTAGTGTCGCCCGCGCGCTCCTGCGCGGAGGAGAGCATGATCTGCGCGTTCGTCGCCTGCGCGGGGTCTTCGGCGGAGGCGAGCGAGAGCGCCTTGCGGGCGGCCTCGACGGCCTCGGTTCCCTTCCCGGCACCCATCAGCACGTTCGCAATGAAGAGGTACTCTTCGAAGTCACTAGCGTCGCCCTTCAGGCGCGGGCGCAGGAGCGCGAGCGCCTCTTCGGTGCGCCCCATCTCGGCGAGCGTCTGCGCCTCCTGCCGGAGCAGGCGAAGGTCTTCGGGGAATCGTTTGCGCGCGTCACGCGCGATCTGAAGCGCCTCGGCTCGTTTGCCGTTCGAGCGCAGGAACTCGACCTTCTGGATGTCGGCGGTCGGGTCCGTATCCGGGAGAAGCGCGCGCATGCGGTCGAAGGCGGCGAGCGCCTGATCGAACTGCCCGGCCTGTTGGCGCAAGCCCGCGATCTCAAGCAGCACGGAGACGGCGAAGCGGCGCTCGCGGTCGTTGGCGAGCGGCTGATCCTTGATGTTGCGCGACGTGAGGAGGTCTTCGTAGATGACGACGGCGTCCTCGAACCGCGACGAGTCTTCGTAGACTTTGGCGAGCGCAAGCTGAAGCTGAAGCTTCTCCACGTCGCTGCCCGGCTTGACGGCGCCGATTGACCCCTTGAGCGTCGCGATGGCTTCGTCAACTTTGCCCGTACGTGCCTGAGCGCGCGCGAGCGTCTGCGCGGCGCCGACGTTCGAGGGGTTTTGCGTAACAATCCGCTTCAGCTCTTCGATGACGCCCTGGTCGGCCGAGCCGCCCGCCTCGAACGCCTCGCCGAGCAGTTGCAAATAGCGCGGGTTGTCGGGCTCGATAGCCATCGCGCGGCGGATGGCGGCGACGGCCTCGGCCGTCTGCCCGGCGCCGAGCAGGACTTCGCCGAGCCGCGCGTTGGCCGCGTCGGGGCTCAACTCGCGCCCCTGCGTGACGACCTGATAGAAGCGGCCCTCCATCGAAGCGGGCAGCGTCGCCCACCTGCGCAGGGCTTCGACCGCCTCCTTCTCGCGCCCCGTCGCGACGTAGAACTCGGCGAGCAGCGCGTGGGCCTCCGCGTCGTTCGGGTGGACGCGTACGACCTCGCGCCACTCGGCGATGGCCTTGTCGGCGGCGGCGCGGTTGATGCTCTTGTCGGCGAGTCCGCTCTGGAGCGTGTAGACGCGCGCGAGCGTGCGGTGCGCGCCGTAGCTGTCGTTGTTGGCGCGGACGGCGGCCAAACCTTCGCTCTCGGCCTGCTTGAGATCGTTGGTGATGAGGAAGGTCTCGGCGAGCGCGGCGCGAGCCTCGGAGAGCGTCGGCTCAAGCTCCGCAGCCTGTTGGAAGGCCGCCTGCGCGCGCCGTAAGCCTTCGAGCGTGAGCGTCCCCGAGCGGACGCCCTCGAAGTAGCGCTGGCCTTCGAGCAGCTTGATGTAAGCCTGTGCGCGGCGAGAGAGCGTAGAGGTCTGCGGCTGCGTGGCCGCGGGCTGAGTCTGGGGGCCGGGCCGGGCCGCGGGCGCTGTGTCGCGCGCGGGCTGCGCGTGTGCGATGGAG
>CAXTSK010000284.1:7020-7159 GCA_964246655.1 uncultured Pyrinomonadaceae bacterium | reverse complement strand
ACCGCGACGCCCCGGCTGTCCTTGACGCAGTCGGAGCCCGTGGGCCGCGCCACGTCCACGAACTGCCCGCCGCCGACGTTGGCGAACAGGCAGTTGTGCTCGTATCCGTTCCAGGAGTTGTCGCCGACGAACTCGTGGC
>CAXTSK010000284.1:6710-7010 GCA_964246655.1 uncultured Pyrinomonadaceae bacterium | reverse complement strand
AGAAGAAGCCCTGCTTGTACTTGTCGATGTGCGCGACCGCGCCCGAGGTAAAGGGCAGTCAAAGATCGTCCTTGTTCTTGTTCGTGATCCAGCCGTTGGCGGCGTAGAGGTCGAGGTCGGTGTCGTTGTCGAAGTCTGCGAAGGCCACGCTCCAGCCCCACCCGGCGCGGTTCGTGTGGCTGTCCTTCAGTTCGGTGAAGGTGCCGTCACGGTTGTTGCGGAAGAGCGAGTTGCCCACGCAGAACATCGTGACGAACTCGACCCAGTCCCAGACCACGAGGTCGAAGAAGATCATGAACA
>CAXTSK010000284.1:0-6698 GCA_964246655.1 uncultured Pyrinomonadaceae bacterium | reverse complement strand
GGCCCGTCATGACCTCGCCGAACCAGCGCTGGTTCGAGTTGATGTTCGAGGTGTAGAGGTCGAGCGCGCCGTCGCCGTCGAAGTCGCCGAAGACGAGTCCCATGCCGCCGCTGAAGTCGAGCACGCCCGCCTCCTTCGCCACGTCGGTGAAGGTGCCGTCGCCGTTGTTGCGGTAGAGACACTTGCGCCCGAAGTCGTTGGCGATGGCGAGGTCGGGGTCGCCGTCCGAGTCGTAGTCGGCGGCGGTGACGGCGAGCGCCCAGCCCGTATCGCCCGTGCCGCTCCGCTCGGTCACGTCCACGAAGCGCCGGCCGCCGTCGTTGTGGAAGAGGCGGTTCGGCTTCGCGTTCTGGGCGAAGAAGGGCAGGCGCGGGATGTCGTTGAAGGCGTCGCCGTAGGCGCCGACGTAGAGGTCTACGAAGCCGTCGAGGTCGTAGTCGAGGAAGGCGGCCGTAACGCTCGTCGTCGAGAGGTCGAGCCCCATCTCGCGCGAGCGGTCGGTAAAGGTGCCGTCGCCGTTGTTGAGGAAGAACTTGTTCGGCGCGAGGTAGCGTGCGACGAAGAGGTCCTGGTCACCGTCGTTGTCCACGTCGGCGAAGAGTCCGGCGTTGGCCTGGTCAATGCCGTCAAGGCCCGCGGCCGTCGTTACGTCAACGAACTTGACGCTCCCCGCGTCGGCGACGTTGCGATAGAGGCGGCTGCGCACGCCGTCGGGGAAGAAGATGTCCTGCCGGTCGTCGTTGTCGTAGTCCACAGCCGAGACGCCGCCCGAGCCGTGCTCGATGATGTCGAACTTCATCCGCGCCGAATACTTGTCGGCGTCGAGCTTGGGGTCGCGCGAGTGTTTGAAGTCGATGCCGGCGGCAGCCGGCTCCACCGCTTGGAAGCCGCCGCCGTCGCCCGCCACACGCAACCCTTCGATGAGCTCGTCTTTGACAATCTTCCAGATGGGCTCGCCCGGCGCGAGGTTCTCGTTGGCGAGCGTCCAGCGGTAGAAGTGTCTGTCCTGAAAGACAGCACCCTGCGGGTCGGTGCCGTCGAGGATGAACTTGACGCGCAGCACGACGCGCCGCTCAAGCTCGACCTCCTCGATCATGTCGATCTTCGTCCAGATGTTCTGGATCGAGGCGAACGTGTCGAAGTAACGCGAGACCTCTTCGTTGATGTCGGCCTTCGCGTAGTCCTGACGGCCGTCGGAAGCGAGGCGGAAGATGGCAACGCCGCTCTCGCCCGCTCCCGCGCGCATCACCCAGCGGCCGCGCGCGGGCGAGGCGAAGCGGTCTGAGTAGAGCGAAGTGACCGGCGCGGCGTCCCTCTTCTCGAAGCCTTCCCTGACGGCCTTGCTGTAGCCGCTCAGGAACGCGTTGACCGACTTGCCCGTGTTGTAGAACCTGGCATGCTCCCTGTCCTTGCGCGCCATCACGTAGAGGGCAACGCCGACGGCGAGGCCCGCGAGGACGAGCAGGACGCCGAGCGTCTTTAGAAGGGTCTTGAGTATCTTCCTCTTCGCCATAATTCTCTTCCTCTAAACGGGCGCCGCGTCGCAGGCTTCGGCGAGGGGGGCATAGCCAGGTTCGTGCGACGCGGCGGCCTCGTGCTCCGCCGCGTCGGACGGCGCGCGATATGCACCGGCGCGCGCGGCGATGGTTTCGGCAACGCGCATCGCGGAGACGATGACCGGCGTGATGCCGCCGCCGGGCTGCGTCCAGTGGCCGACGAAGTAAAGGTTCTTGACGAGCCCGTCGAGCGCCGGGCGGTGCGCGCCGAGCTGGTCGGGCGACATCTCCCAGCCGAGCATCGCGCCGCGGTGATTGAGCGTGTAGCGGTAAGACGTGTGAGCCGACGCGCTCAAACGCACCACGACCTTCTCCGACAAACCCGGCATCACCCGTTCGAGGTTCGCCATCACGTAGCGCTCGACCGCGGCCTTGTGCGCCGCCCAGTCGTTGACGTTATCGAAGTCCACGTCCGTCAACTTCTGCACGATGACGATGTGGCCGCCGGGCGGGGCCAACGTCGGGTCGAAGAGTGTCGGCACGAAGATTTTGAAGGCGTCGGTCGCCACATCGTCCGGGTTCCATGAAGACCAGTGGTAGCCCTCGGCCTCGCGCAGCACCTCGGTCGGCATACCCTTGAGCCCGACGTGCGTGAGGAAGCAGGGGTGCGTAGGTCGCAGAGTCTTCGTCGCGGCGAGCGGCCCCGCGCCGACGTGCTCCGTGCCGACGAGACGTTCGAGCGTCAGCAGCAGGTCGGCGTTCGAGACAACGATGCCCGCCTCGACGCGCACGAGCCGCCGCGCGTGCTTCGGCCCGGTCTCGACTTCGACGCCGCGCGCCGTGCCGCGCTTGACGACGATGCGCCTGACGTTCGTGCTCATCAGGATATGGCCGCCGCGCTCCTCGAACCTTTGCGCCAACTCGTCGGCGAAAGCCTGCGAGCCGCCGCGCGGGTAGTAGTTGCCGAGGAAGTATGAGAGGCGCAGCATCGAGTCGAAGACGAAGGAGGTGCGGCGGGGCGGGCCGCCCCAGTGGCCGCAGTCGCCCGCGAGCAGGAGTTTCAGCTTCGGGTCGCGGAAGTAGCGGTCGAGCGCGTCGCGCACCGTCATCGAGCGGAACGGGTCGAGACGGTCGGTCGCGCGCCAGCGGAAGTATTCGAGCAGGCCGTGCAGGTAGACCTCGCGCACGACGGCGAAGAAGTCGTCGAGCGCGCGCGACTCCTCGGGGAACTCGGCCTTGAGCTTCGAGAGGTAGGCGTCGAAGTCTGCCGGGACGGAGAAGCTTGACCCGTCGGGGAGGTGGAAGTGATCCACCGGGTCCATCTTGACCCACCCCTGCGTCAGCCCGAGGTCGCGGAGCAGCTTCCCCGTGATGGTGCGCGGGTTGCCGAGCAGCGGATAGAAGTGCGTCGCGGCGTCGAAGGTGTAGCCCGCGCGCCGGAACGTCGAGCAGTAGCCGCCGACCATGTAGTGCTGCTCGACGAGCAGCACGCGCAGCCCCTCGCGCGCCAGAAGGTTCGCGCAGACCAGCCCGCCGACGCCCGCGCCGACGACGACGGCGTCATACGAGCTGGCGGGGGACTGATCCCGTAAACCTCTGAACGGTCGTTTCATAATTCAGTAGGCAGTAGGCAGTAGGCAGTGAGTGCCGTCCGCCTGCTTGAATCATCTATCTTTTGCCGCCTGCTGCCGAACATCTGACGTAACCTTTGAACTAAACTTTTGAACTTACCTTTTGAGCCTCACTCTGTCTTCAACTGCCTACTGCCATCTGCCTACTGCCTACTCCCCTCCGGCCGGTTACGGCCGTACGTCTCGTGCGCCTGGACGAACTCGCCGCTGGCGATGGCCGCGCCCATCGAAAGCTCGCCGGCGAGCAGGGTCGCGGCGACTATCTCGGCGAACTTCGGGGCCTTCCCCGCGCCCGCGCAGCCGAGCATCTCAAGGCACTCGCGGCTCGTGCCCAACTGCGTCCCACCACCGACCGTCGCGACCGTGAGCGAGGGCAGCGTGACGCTGGCGTAGAGGTCGCCTTCGTCCGTGACCTCGAAGCCGGTGATGCCAACCGAGGAGTTGACGACGTTCGCCACGTCCTGACCGCAGGCGATGAAGACGGCGGCGAGCCCATTGGCGTAGTGCCCGTTGTAGCCGACGGCGTTGGCCTGGACGTGGCCAACGACCGTCCGTCGCCAAATCTCACTCAGCCCTCCGGGCGTCGTGTGCAGGTAGCTCTTGACGACCTGCGCGGGCAGGAGCGCGCCGGCCACGACGCGCTTGCCCTTGCCGCCCGCGAGCAGCACGCCGGAGGCGCGCTTCTCCGAGCTGTAGCCGCTGAAGACGTGGAAGCGGCGGGCGCGGCTGCGCGGCAGAATCCAGCGGCACGCTGCCTCGGTCGCCTTCACGCTCATGTTCATGCCCTGCGCGTCGGCCGTGTGGTAGCAGAAGCTGACGATCACTTCGCGCCCGACGGGGTGGGATTCGAGCCGCAGCAACTTGCCGTGTCGGGTCGTCGCTTCGGCCTCGGCGCGGATATCGTCAAAGTCTTCGCCGAGCCCTTGCGCGAAGTCGTGCGCGTCCGCAACGTCGTCGAAGGAGAAGATGGGAGCGACGCGGTTCTCGTCTTCGTAGACACGCGCCGTCGCTCCGCCCGCGCGCGCGATGGCCGCCATCCCGCGCTCGTAGGAGCGGACGAGCGCGCCCTCGGTCGTCGCCAGCGGCACGTAGAAGTGACCGCGCGCGTGCCGGCCGTTGACGACAAGCGGCCCCGCGACGCCGAGCGGCATCTGCACGGCGCCCACCGGGTTCTCGACGTTGCCGCGCATCTCCTCGCTCGCAATCGAGTGCGAGCCGATATGGCCGAGCGTGCAGCCCGTCTTCTCCTCGACCCAGCGCCGACGGCGCGCGACGTGCTCGACGGCGTACCCCTGCCCCTCCATCCTCGGCACGAGGTCGAGCGGTTCGGCGCGCGCGGCGCGTTCGGCGCTGGGGACGGTAGACATAAAAGACAACTCCGGCGACTTGAGTCCCGACCTCTGCGTCAGGACGGCTCGATTACAAATGCCGGGGGACACCCGTATGACCTCTACGGTCGAGCGCGGTCAGCCTTCGGCCCGGGCGAGGAGGATTGAACAACTGTGGCCGTCGAAGCTGACGGAGTTGACGAGGACGTTACTCAGGTCACCTTCCTGCCGGGCCGGGCCGGCCAACGTGAGCGGGAAGTCTTCCTCGACCTCTTCCAGTTGCGGGATGCCGGGGAGCCGGCCGTCGCGCATCGTTTCGAGCGCGTCGATGACCTGCATCGCGCCGGACGCGCCGAGCGTTTCGCCGAGCATCGCCTTGATGGCGGTCGCGGGCATCGTCCGCGCGTGGTCGCCGAACACCTCGGCGACGGCCAGCGCCTCGCGCCGGTCGCCGCCGGGGCTGCCGTTGGCCGACGCGCTCAAGGCTTCGACCTCGTAGGCCCGCAGCATCGACTCGTACAGGGCGAACCGCATCGCGTGCGCGACCGATTCGACCGCCTTGCGCTCGTCGCGGCCGCGCGAGCTGTCGTAGCCGCAGCCCGTGCCGCTCACCTCCGCGAGCACGCGCGCGCCGCGTTCACGCGCCGCGCCGGCCTCCTCCAGCATCACGAGCGCCACGCCCTCGCCCGGCGTGAAGCCGTTGCGACGCGCGTCGAACGGAATGGCGTAATGGCCGCTGTGCCCGTCCGAGCGGCAGAGCAGGCCGGCGCGGTCAAAGCCGTAGAAGGACTCGAAGCAGACCTCGTCGGCCCCGCCCGCGAGCAGCGCGCGCGCGCGCCCCCCGCGGATTAAGTCCGCGGCATAGACGATGGCTTGCAGCCCCGAGCTGATGCCGGTCGAGACGGTCGTGTTCACGCCGCGCAGGTCGTGCAGGATGGCGGTCTGGCCGGCGGCGGCGTTGATGACCGTGTTGGCGAAGTCCATCGGGCTGGCGTAGGACGGCCCGGCTTCGAGCGCGCGGCGGTCGAACTCCGAGATGGTGCGGACGCTGCAAAACATCGTGCCGAGGATCAGCCCGACCTCGTGTCCCGCCCTCATCTCCGCCGTCCAACCACTGTCGCCTAAGGCCAACTGCGCCGCCGAGGCGACGAGCCGCGAAGTGCGGTCGAGCGGGCGCAGGTTCCTGCGGCCGAGATACTTCTGCGCGTCGAAGTCTTTGACCTCGCCGCCGAGCGGGCAGCCGAGCCACTTCGTGTCGAAGAGCCCGACGGGGCCGATACCGCTGCGCCCTTCGCACAGCGCCTCGTGCAGCCCCGCCGGGGTGTCGCCTAGAGACGACACGAGGCCCGCGCCTGTAATGACGACCCTCTTCATCTCTCACACCTCACACTTCCTCAGGACGAGTGAAGCGTTGTTGCCGCCGAATGCGTAGGCGTTGTTCATCGCCACGTTGACCCTGTGCTCACGGGCGCGGTTCGGCACGTAGTCAAGGTCGCACTCCGGGTCGGGCTCTTCGAGGTTGATGGTCGGCGGGATGCGGTCACAGTGCACGGCGAGCGCGCAGACCGCCGCCTCGATGGCCGAGGCCGCGCCCATCGTGTGGCCGAGCATGGATTTCACGGAACTCATGGGGACGCGGTAGGCGTGCTCCCGGAAGAGGCGCTTGACGGCGATGGTTTCGAGCCGGTCGTTGGTGGGCGTGCCCGTCCCGTGCGCGCTGATGTAGCTGACATCCTCGGGGCGGGCGCCGCTCTCATCGAGCGCCTGCCGCATGGCCCGCGCCGCGCCGTCGCCTTCGGGGTGCGCGGCCGTCATGTGGTGCGCGTCGCAGGAGAGGCCGTAGCCCGCCACCTCCGCGAAGACGTGGGCGCCGCGCGCGCGCGCACGCTTCAGGGTTTCCAGCACGAGCACGCACGCGCCCTCGCCGGGAATCATCCCTTTGCGGTTGCGGTCGAAGGGTTGGCAGGTCTCGGGCGCGACCGCGCCGAGCCGCGCGAAGCCCGTGTAGGTGATGCGCGAGAAGGCGTCGGAACCGCCGGCCAGCATCACGTCGGCGCGCCCCGCGCGCAGCACGTCGAAGGCGTGCGCGATGGCGTAATTGCCCGCCGCGCAGGCGGTTGGAATCATCACGTTGGGGCCGGTGAAGCCGAGTTCCTCGGCGACGTGCGCCGAGATGAGGTGGCACGGGTAGCGGCCAATGAACTCCGCGCCGACGTTGTCCAATTCGTCCTTCACGTAAGAGT
>CAXTSK010000283.1:0-7175 GCA_964246655.1 uncultured Pyrinomonadaceae bacterium | reverse complement strand
ATACTTTATTAGCCAAAGTAAGTCAGGAATTTGTGCGCTTCGTCAATCCCGGCGATTTCCGCGTCGCGGCGGTAACCTGTAACGAATGCCACGCCGACAGCGTGCATACGAATCAAAGAAGTATGATGACGCACGGCGCGATGCTCTGGGGCGCGGCGCTCTACAACAACGGCGGCTTCCCGCTCAAGGACACGCGCTTCGGCGAGAGCTACAGCCCCGAGGCGGGCGCGCCCGAACGGATGCTCCAACTCCCGCAGCCCTCGCCCGCGACGCGCACCTGGATGGGCGCGCTCTCTTACCTCGACCCTTTGCCGCGCTGGGAGATTTCGCAGCCGGGCAACATCCTCCGCGTCTTCGAGCGCGGCGGCCGCGGCCGCTCCGAAGTCGGTCTGCCCGAGCGCGAGAACGACCCGGGCAAGCCCGACAAGGGCTTGAGCGCGCGCGGACTCGGCACGCTCAACCGCACAGACCCGGTCTACCTCGGCTTGCAGAAAACGCGCCTCTTAGACCCGACGCTCAACTTCCTCGGCACGAACGACAACCCCGGCGACTATCGTTCGTCGGGCTGCACGGCCTGCCACGTCGTCTACGCCAACGACCGCTCGCTCGTCCATTCGAGCCCCGACTGGGCGCGCTACGGCAACCGCGGCACGACCGCGACCGAAGACGAGCAGTTGAAGAATAAGAAGGACGAGTCGGGCCACCCGGTCAAGCATCAGTTCACCAACCGCATCCCGACTTCGCAGTGCATGACCTGCCACATGCACCCCGGCAACAACATGGTCGCGACCTACCTGGGGCTGCTCTGGTGGGACAACGAGACGGACGCGCGCGCCGCGGGCATGTACCCTTCGAAGCAGCGTTCCATCTCCGCGGAAGAGGAGTACGGGAAGTTAGACCGCAACCCCGAAGGCTCCTCGGTGCGCGGCAACTGGTCAGACCCGGACTTCCTACAGAAGACCGGCACGGACGAGGTCAACTCGAAGCTGGCGCGCACGCAGTTCGCGGACTTCCACGGCCACGGCTGGATGTTCCGCGCCGTCTTCAAGCGCGACCGCGAAGGGCACATGCTCGACTCGACGGGCTCGCGCGTGAACGACGTGACGCCCGCGAAGCTCAAGCAGGCCGTCTCGTACCGCGACGACTCAAGCGACAAGACTGTGCCTCCGCCCGCGGGCGTCCCGGTTCATTTAAAAGACATACATCTTGAGAAGGGGATGCACTGCGTCGATTGCCACTTCCGGCAGGACGCGCACGGCAACGGCGTCCTCTACAACGAGCCGCGCGCCGCCATCGAGATCGACTGCATCGACTGCCACGGCTCGATTAAAGAGCCCGCGAAGCTCACCGCCTCGGGCCCCGCCGCGGGCTTCAACCTCGTTGAGCCGACCGAAGGGCAGAGCACGAAGGACGGCAACTACGTCCGCGGTCAGGGTCGCAACCTCGTCCGCGACCTCAAGACCCCCTTCACGCGCACGAGCGGCGGACGGCAAGTCCCGATTCCTGTCTTCGAGCGCATCACGAGCGACCGCGACCGGCCCGACTCTTCGGGGAAATCCGTCCGCCTCCACGCGGGCGATGTCGTGCAGAACTCGATGGTCGAGCAGGGGCGCTGGTGGCGCGTCAAGCAGACGGCCTACACCGTGACGCAGACGAAAGGGCACGAGGCCGACTACAACTGGCGCTCGGCCTACGCCAAGACCGTCCGCATCGACGAGAACAAACAGGAGGTCTGGGGCGACGTGCCCGCGGACGAGTCGAAGCTCGCGCACAGGAACGAGACGATGTCTTGCTACACCTGTCACTCTTCGTGGATGACGAGCTGCTTCGGCTGCCACCTCTCGATGCGCGCCAACGCGAAGATGCCCAACCGCCACTTCGAGGGCGAGACCTCGCGCAACTACACGACCTACAACTTCCAGGTCTTAAGGGATGACGTGTTCATGCTCGGCCGCGACGGCACCGTGACCGGCAACCGCGTCGCGCCCGCCGCCTCGCGCTCGGCCATCCTCGTCAGCTCGCAGAACCAGAACCGCGAGTGGATTTACTCGCAGCAGCAGACCATCTCGGCCGAAGGCTTTGCGGGGCAGTCCTTCGCCACGCACGTCCCGCACACCGTGCGGACGACCGAGACGAAGACCTGCTCGGACTGCCACGTCTCGAAACGCGGCGACAACAACGCGTGGATGGCGCAGGTGTTGATGCAGGGGACGAACTTCGTCAACTTCATGGGTCGCTACGTCTACGTCGCCGCCGAGGACGCGCTCGAAGTCGTCCCCGTCACCGAGCGCGACGAGCCGCAGGCCGTCTACGGGAGCAACCTGCACGAACTCGCGTACCCCGACGACTTCAAGGAGTTCGTCGCGGGCGGGCGAAAACTGAAGACCGTCTACGAGCACAAGGGCAACCCCGAGGTGCTCGGCGTGCAGTTGCGCGGCGAGTACGCGTACGTCGCGGCGGGCGAGGGCGGACTGCGCGTCTACGACGTGGCGCAGATCGACCACAAGGGTTTTTCCGAGCGCATCACGACCGCGCCCGTCTCTCGCTTCGGACAGAAGTTCTGGGTGGACACAAAGTACGCGACGGCCGTCGCCTCGCCGACGACGCTCGGCGTAGACCCCGCGCGCTGGCGGCTGACGGCCGACGGCCGCGCGGTCTCGCCGTCGGAGGCGAAGACGATGTGGGACGCGTGGCAGGCGCTTCCTCTGAAAGATCGCGAGGGGAAGCCCGCGCCGCTCGCCAACGAGGAGCAGCCGATTCATCCGCTTTACGCGTACCTGTACGTGGTTGACCGCGAGGAGGGCTTGATCCTCGTCAACGCCGCGACGCTTCTGGACGGCGACCCGCTCAACAACTATTTGAAGCGCGCGACGCTCACCGTTGACGGCGGGCAGTCCGATCACTTCAACCCCGGCGGCGTGCTCACGGACGCGAACAGCATCACCATCGCGGGCACGTTCGCCTACGTGACGACCGCGAGCGGCCTCGTCGTCATCGACATCGACAACCCCTTATCGCCGCGCGTCGTCAAGGCTATCGGCGCGCCCGCGCTCCGCCAGCCGCACGCCATCGCCGTCCAGTTCCGCTACGGCTTCGTCGTGGACGACGAAGGGCTCAAGGTCATCGACCTGACGCTCACGCCGCCCGACCCTTGCAGAGGCCCCGTCAACGTCCCCTGCAAGTCTCTCCCGCGCGCCGAGGTCGTGAGCGGCGCGACCGTCCCCCTCAAGCACGCGCACGACGTGTACGTCGC
This sequence comes from uncultured Pyrinomonadaceae bacterium, assembly GCA_964246655.1. GTDB lineage: Bacteria > Acidobacteriota > Blastocatellia > Pyrinomonadales > Pyrinomonadaceae > QHXN01. The sequence continues at coordinate 3,922 of CAXTSK010000283.1, read as the reverse complement.
GCGCACGTACGCCTACGTCGCCGACGGCCCCGAGGGCGTCGCCATCGTGGACGTGACGCGCCCCGAGGCGCCGCGCCTCCACATGAAGTTCGACGCCGAAGGCCAACTGAACGACGTGCACCAGGTGAAGGTGGCGATGACGAACGCGAGCCTCTTCGCCTACGTCGCCGACGGGAAGAACGGCCTGCGCGTCCTGCAACTGACCTCGCCCGAGACGATGCCGACCTACGGCGGCTTCAGCCCCGCGCCCGAGCCGCGTTTGATTGCGACCTTCCGCACGAAGGGGCCGGCGGTCGCCGTCTCCAAGGGGCTCGACCGCGACCGCGCCGCCGACGAGAGCGGCAACCAGCTCGCCGTCTTCGGCCGCCGCGGCGCGCGCCCCTTCAACCTCGCGGAGACGCAACGCCTCTACCTTCTCGACGGTCGCCTCCGCACCGTCCTCGACCCTGAAGAGTTAAAGTCGCCACCACCTCGCACGCGAGACCCTTTAAAATAGCGGTCAGAACCACCCGCGGTAGCGGGTGGCCTTTTGTTAACCGGCCCAACCGAATAACAAAGGGCCACCCGCTACCGCGGGTGGCTCTGACCTGTTTTTATCCGAGAGATTCCGAAGCGCCGGCGGGTTCGAAGACGTGGTCGCGCGTGGTTTGCCCGACGCGCAGCAGCGGCCAGATGTCCACCTTCAGCTCTTCGGCGTAGTGGAGGACGGGCGCGACGGGCGGCGTGCTGACGCCGAGCGCTTCGAGCATGGAGGAGTCGAAGTCGCCGACCTCGGCCGCGCGCAGGGGCCAGGGCGCGTGGTGGATGCGGCAGCGGTAGAGCTGCTCGTCGTCAACCGAGTAGAGGCAGTAGCGCTCGGTGAGGAAGAATTCGAGCGAGTCGGGCTCGGCCGCCGACAGGCTCTCGCCGACCCTCCAACTACCGCGGAAGGAGGCGGGCGGCGCGGCCTTCTGAATGCGGGAAGACGAGTAGTCGATACTGTCGCCCTGCTGGCGCAGGCTCATCTCGGCCTGATGGTATGGGAGGTAGAAGAAGCGGCGCGCGCCCCACGTCGCGACGGCGCTGTCGATGTCGAGCGAGTGGAACCAGACGCCGGGCACGCCCTGGTGATGGACGTAAGTGCGCACGTTCAGCTCAAGGAACTCGTGCAGCCCCGGCACGGGCGGCGCGAACGACGCGCGCACGCCCCACATGCGGAAGGGCACCACGCCGACCCACGCCTGCCCTTCGTATGTGTCGATGGAGAGCTGCGGCGGGACGAGCGGACGCAGCGCGCTCACCGGCACCGGCCAGTGCATGAAGAGGAGCTTGCCCCACCACTGCCGCATCAGCGGCAGGCCCGCGGGGCGGCGTCGGATGGAGAGTCGGTCGAGGGTTCTCGCAGTCATGCGCGGTCGAGGGCGGCACACGCGCCGCCTCCAAAGGAGGTGTGGTTTGACAACGTATCCGGCCGAGTCGAATAATGCCCGGGCGCCGAAGGCGTCCCGTGCGACGCGACGACTGCGGGCGCTTTAACTCGAACGCTTTTTTATCATCAAATCACGCCCGTGAACAGCGCCCGTTGGTTTTCATCCAGATGAGACTCCTCGCAACCGTATCGCTCCTGCTCGCGCTCCTGCTCGGCGTCGGCGCGGCGCAGGTCGGGAAGGGTAGTAAAAAGATATCCGCCCCGCCGAAGCCTGCGTCCAAGGTCGCGAAGACGCCCGAGGCGGAGAAGACGGACAGTCCCGAGTCGGTCCAGACGGTCGTCTGCATCGACCCCGGCCACCCGTCCGAGGTCGCCAGCGGCCGGAACGTGCAGAACGGGACGAGCGAGGCGCACGTCGATTGGGTCGTCGCCTCGAAGCTGCGCGAGGCTTTGCAGGCGCGCGGCTACGAGGTCGTCCTGACGAAGTCGAGCGAGGAGGAGTTGGTCAAAAACAAGGAGCGCGCGCTTATCGCCAACCGCGCGCGCGCCGCCTTGATGATCCGCCTCCACTGCGACGCGAGCGCCGAGCGCGGCTTCGCCGTCTACTACCCCGACCGGAAGGGCAAGGCGAAGGACGGAACGGCCGGCCCCGCCGAGGACGTTATAGAAGGAAGCCGCCGCGCGGCCGAGGCCGTCCACGCCGGACTGGCGGAAGGCTTGAAAGGCGCGCTCAACGACAACGGCGTGCGCACGGATTACCAGACGAAGGTCGGGCACGATCAGGGCGGCGCCCTGACGGGTTCGATCTTCTCGGAGGTGCCCGTCGTGACGATTGAGATGGTCGTGCTCTCTGACCCGGCAGACGCCGAGTTCATCAAGACCGAGGAGGGGCAGCGGCGCATGGCCGAAGCAATCGCTGACGGCGTCGCGCGCTTCGTCTCCCCCGAAAGGGTTGTTTCACCACGCAAGAGCAAGTAACACTCAGGTCAACGTTCAGACAAGGACGCACGCAGGAGGAGCGTTCCCCCTTATGAAGAGACTCCCAGACAAATTAAGACGGACGGCGGCCGCGGTCGCACTCGTGCTGCTCGCCGCCGCCGTCTGCCCGGCGCAGGACGACGCCTTCAAGAAGCTCGAAGCCTTCGACTACTCGAAGCAGAAGGTCGGCCGCGAGCAGTTAAAAGACCTTGAGGTGTGGGACTTGAGTAGGCTGCGCGGCGTCGTTTTCGGCCGCCACGGCCGCATCTTCAAAGACCGCGACATTCAGGGCTATCTGAAAGAACAGGAGTGGTACAAGCCGAACCCCGGCTTCAGCAACTCCATGCTGAACGCGACGGAGCGCGACAACCTCGACCTGATCCGCGAATTGGAGGCCGAGAAGCACGACCAGATCGAGCCGGGCGACCTGCGCTGGTGGCAGGCGAAGGAGATGACCGAGGAGAAGCTCGGCACGCACTCTGCGGCCGAGTGGCAAGTCCTGCGCGCGGAGGTCGAGGCCGTCCGCGGCAAGCGCTTTGAAGACGACCCGTGGCTCCAGAACTACTTCGAGGAGCGTTACTGGTACAAGGCCGACCCGTCCTACGACGCGCGCCAGCTCACGGCGACGGAGCGCAAGAACCTCGCCGCCATCGACGACGCGCAGCGCAAGCAGCGCAAGGCGGCCATCTCGCCCGGCGACATGGAGCACTTCGAGAATCGGCTCGTCACCGAGGCGATGCTCAAGGGCTTGAGCCTCCACGAGCTGCGCCTGCTGCGCAACGAAATCTACGCGCGGCGCGGCCGCCAGTTCCGCACCGAGTGGCTCTCGCAGTACTTCTGGAGCCAGCCGTGGTACGAGGCGCGCGACGACAACAAGGAGCCCGTGCTCTCCGAGACCGAGCAGAAGAACATCCAGACCATCGTCGCCTACGAGAACAAGGTCAAGGAATCCCTGAGCACGACGCCGGTCACGGAAGCGCTCTTCGAAGGCATGTTCCTCGAAGACGCGCGCAAGCTCCGCAACGAGATTTACGCGCGCCACGGCAAGGTCTTCAAGGACAGGTGGCTCCAGGGCTACTTCAAGAGTTTCCCCTGGTACAGGCCGAACCCGAACTACACGGACGCCACGCTCACCGCCGTCGAGCGCCAGAACGCGGCCTCCATCGCGGCCTACGAGAAGAAGGCGACGAGCGTGCTCGACGCCGTCGAAGGTTGATAAGGCCAACTTGAGTCCCGCGTGACGGGACACACAAATTGACGATTGCGGATTGCGGATTGCGGATTTGAAGAGGATGAGAAGCAGCGTGCCTCTCGTCAGTCCCCCCCCCGCCACCCCCCCCCCCCCCCCCCCCCACCCCCCAATCCGCAATCGAAATGAACTGTCCGAACTGTCATGAGCCGTTGCGCGAGGGGGCGCAGTTCTGCACGCGGTGCGGGGCGCGCACCTCCGCCGCCACGACGGAGGCGGGGACCGCCTCGTCTCTCTCGACCGTCAAGTCGGGGGAGGGCGCGGCGGGCGCCGACACGTTCGAGGCG